>JBFYQB010000419.1:0-13473 GCA_041302955.1 Flavobacteriales bacterium | reverse complement strand
AAATGCAGTCGTACTTCACCATTTCGCGTGCCAAAAGGAGCATGTCAGCCGCAGTTGATACATTATCAATCCCATTCTTATTGGGCATGCCAGTGGAGTTATAAAAAGCAGTGCTTTTCATTTTGAGTGCAGAAGCACGTTTGTTCATCATCTGAACGAATTTGGCTTCAGTGCCTCCAATATGTTCAGCCACAGTGTATGCTGCATCGTTGCCGCTACGCACCATGGCAGCGCCAAGTACCTCCTCCAATATTAGTTTTTGACCAGCTTTGAGAAATAGGCTCGATCCACCAACATAGGTAGCCATCTTGCTAACAGTGACCGTGTCAGTAAGACTTATAATGCCCTCGTCCGACATTTCCATGGCGATCAGCGCAACCATCATCTTGGTAAGTGATGCCACCGGAAACTTGGTGTTCATATTCTTCTCCCAGACCACTTTATGCTCTGTGTGATCGTACACCAGACCAGCTTTCATCAAAGAAGGCGAGTAGGCTAATGAGCTATCAATCGCCATTATGATACGATTCGGGTCGGGCTCTGGCTCGGCTTCTGCATTCGTTCGCGCTACTTGCAATGCCGTACCTACACCACCGAACAAGTGGGTGGGGTCGGAGAAGAGTAGTGTGGCAAAAAGAATGGCAGGGCTGAATAGGAAGGCCAATCCGCGCAATCTCTTTATCATATCCTGAGGTTTAGGTTCTTAGGGAACAATGAGTAAGCCGCAATTTTACGGATGCATGCTATTAATGCTGAAACTTCAAGTTGATGATATCAACACAAAGGTGTTCATTTCCAATGGAGTGATATGTCACGATATAAGCAACTCTGCGAGCTTCATATCCATTGGGGTCGTAATTTTTATGTTCTCCGGATTGCCTTCAACCAGCGCAATCTTATTTCCAGCTGATTCCACCACGCTTGCATCGTCCGTAAAGAGGTCATGTGGAGCCTTGGCGTAGGCATCTTTGATAATGGATGTTCGGAAGCACTGAGGAGTCTGAACAGATCTGAATGCGCTACGGTCCACGGCAACGTTAGCACCATTACGCACTTCCCGAAGGGAATTGGCAATAGGTATGGCCGGTATGGCAGCACCATGCTGGGCTGCAGAAATGAAGCAGTTTTCAACTACTGTTTTGCTGACGAACGGCCTTACACCGTCATGTATCCCGATAAAATCGGAATTTTTTACGGCAGCAAGCCCATTTTGTACGGAACGGAATCGGGTTGGCCCACCGGCCACGGTGATATGTGGGACTGAGAATTCTAAGGTCTCACAATGAGACTCCCATGCTTCTATATGGTCTGAAGGGAGTACCAATATTAAGGTCATGGTGCCATCAGCCTTATGCAGATTGCGAAGGGTGTGCATTAAGATCGGCACACCTTTCAGAAGCAGAAACTGTTTAGGGACGTTTGTTCCCATTCTACTGCCGCTGCCCCCGGCCACTATGATCATGGTACGTTTCAGCATGATTTTCAGATGATGTTGTCTGAAGAGATGAAAAAGGTGTCTGAAGGTCTGGCGTCACTGAAACTTGGGCAGTCGCAACTGCTGTTCCCAGTCCCACCACTAGGTCTTTTGTGTTTTTTTGGTCTGCGAGGCCCAGTAGTGGCACAGGAAGCCAATGCTATCAGCGCGGCTGTGAAAAGAAAGATTAAAGGCTTTCTCATGTGTTGCAAATGTATGAAGACATAGGCCGCGAGCGGTCTGTTGCCTATCTGATGTTCAATAGATCAACTGCAACGTCAAATCTCCTTGGTGGTTAATCCTCGAATCGTATACTTTTGGCCTTTCAGTATGGGGCTACTTACACACATAGGGCGTTACATCATATGGATGGGACGCGTGTTCCGCAGGCCGGAGAAATGGCGCATATACCGTATCCGCATTTTTGAGGAGGTTCAGAACGTTGGTTACAACTCTGTAGGCCTTGTGGCCATTGTAAGTTTGTTCATGGGGGCTGTTCTGACCATTCAGCTAGCTTACAACCTTACAAGCCCGCTTATTCCGTTATATACGGTTGGCCTTGGAGTGCGTGATTCTATCATTCTCGAATTTGCACCTACCATAATCAGCATCATCTTAGCTGGAAAAGTAGGTTCGAGCATAGCTGGAGAGATAGGTACAATGCGTGTTACGGATCAGATTGATGCACTCGACATCATGGGAGTAAACAGTACTGGATATTTGGTTGGGCCAAAGGTCATTGCTGCTATGATCTGCAATCCGATTATCGTAATGATAAGTATGATACTCGGAATTACGGGTGGATGGCTTGCGGGTATATTCACTGGTGAGGTAGCTAGCAGTACTTACATATATGGTATCCAATATTGGTTTCAGCCCTACTATGTCACTTATGCACTTATCAAAACAGTGGTGTTTGCGGTCATTATCACCAGCGTTCCAGCCTATTTCGGATATTTTACCAAGGGAGGCGCTTTGGAAGTGGGCAGGGCAAGTACCGTGTCTGTGGTCTATAGTATCATGGTGATACTGATCTTCAATCTGCTGCTTACCCAAATGCTGTTGCAGTAATGATAGAGGTCAAAGGGCTGAACAAGACGTTTGGGGAGAATCATGTACTGCGGAATATAAATGCGCAGTTTCATAAGGGTAAGGTCAACATCATCATCGGGCAAAGCGGTTCTGGCAAAACGGTGCTCACCAAGTGTATGGTCGGGCTTTTTGATGTGGACAGTGGCACCATCGAATTTGATGGGGTTGATTTCGCATCACTGGATTTCAAGGCCAAGACTCGGATGCGGCAGGATATTGGGATGCTTTTTCAGGCAGGTGCTCTGTTCGACAGCATGACGGTGGAGGAGAATGTGATGTTTCCGTTAAGCATGTTCACCGACAAGACCTTGGCCGAGCGGAAGGAACGTGCAAGGTTCTGTCTCGAGCGGGTGAACCTTCCAAATGCAAATGGGCTCTATCCCTCAGAGCTTAGCGGTGGCATGAAGAAACGCGTTGCCATTGCTCGCGCCATCGCCATGAACCCCAAGTGCCTTTTTTGCGATGAGCCGAACAGCGGCCTCGACCCCAAAACTGGATTGGTCATCGACAAGCTTATTCAGGAGATCACGGAGGAATATGACATCACTACGATTGTCATCACGCACGATATGAATTCGGTGATCGAGATCGGTGACAACATCCATTTCATCTATAAAGGCGAGAAATGGTGGGAAGGCACCAAGGAGGAGATACTGCGCACAGATAACAAGGAGGTGAACGATTTTGTGTATGCCTCGAAGTTTATGAAACGGGTGAAGCAGGATCTGATGCGGGGGTGAGCCCTCCATTGAGGTGTCGATGGAAAAGGTCGGTGAGATTCGCTTTCATTCATAGTTTATCTCAGTCCTATCAACCTCAACCTAAGAGCGTCAAGACCTATCTCTTTGTTTGATTGAGAGACCAATCATAGAACGCGGTCATCTTCGGTTCATTCTCGGCCAGCCAACTGGCAATTTCCTTATCGGGCTTAGAACGAGATATGTAATAGCAGAAGGCCTCTGTGTGACCAGCCTTTTGCATGTCATTAAAGTAGTCCACATAATATTCCCACCAGAAGCCTTTGTTCTTTTCGCGTGAGGATTGAAGTAGCGAAATGAGTGAAGTGGTATTGCTTACAAATAGTTCAGCGGCACTTTTCCCCTCATTCTTTTCAGTGTAGTTACCAGCGATCAACAAAGACATCATCACCTCGGCCATACGGAAGTCGTCTTTATCATTGCCAGGGTCAAGTGAAATGTTGATCTTGGTAGTGCTTTCCTGCGTAACTCCACGCTTGAGTTGTTCATCTATCATCGCTAATGCGGTAGTTGCCCGTTGATCAACCGGTTCGAGTATTAGAAAGTTGAACAGCGCAAGTAGCGACTTGCATCGTTGACCTTGATCCGCCATCAGTTGTCCAATTAGAAGGTGAGAACTGGCGTGGGTTGATTTAATGCGAAGTCCCTTTTGGATAGCTTCTTCGGCATCTTTCAACTGATTTAGGTTGTAGTAGGTCACAGCTAAATTGAAATAGAGCATATTGTTTTGAGGGTTCCATTTGATGCCCGATTGATAGGTTTTGACCGCCTGCTTAGGCAAGCCCATCAGATCTTGTGCAGACCCTTTTACTACGCAGGCCATGTCCATGAATTCCTTCTTTTCCGCAAGAACTTTATCCGAGAACTTTATTGCGTTTGAAAAATCTTTCATCGCAAAGTAGGTCATGCTAAGCTCGTAGTTGACCAAAGGGGAATTGCGGTCAAGCGCAAGAGCTTTTTCATATACCACAATAGCGCCTTCATAATCCCCTTTTTCATGGAGTTGAACACCTTCAGCAACAAGGGTGCGTAGAGATGTCGTTTGGCAGTAACCTGTGAAGTGAAGGCAAAGGAGAATGGACAGCAGTACAGCTATAGATTTCATTTTTAGAGGAGTATTAGTTTGGAGCGATTGGATACTTCTTGGATTTCAAACATACGTTTTGAGATTGAATTTCAATTTTGAATTCCGAGAAGGAAAAAACGATATCCTAATCTGGCAATAAGTGTTGATATTGCCAGTATGGTTCAATCCAATTCCCCCCTTTTCCCATCTTTCAAAACCCGTACTTTCGCGCTCCTGCCTGACAGGCTGTCACACGTTCTCAAAGGGAACGGAAATTGACTGCCGGGCGGCCAACCTAGAACGAAGTACCCCATCTACCTATGATCGATTTCATCAATTCGCTTGTGCGGAAATTTTTCGGCACCAAGGCCGATAAGGACATTCAGGAGGCACAGCCTTTCGTCATTCAGATCAACGAGCAATACGCCAAACTTCAGAACATCAGCAACGACCAGTTGCGCGCCAAGACGGCCGATCTGCGTCAGCGTATTGCCACCGCTCTCAATACCGAGAATACCGAAATAGCCCAGTTGAAGGCCAAGGCTGAGTCCGATAGCACTTCGGTGGAAGAGAAAGAAGGGCTGTATGATCAAGTGGATGCCATCGAAAAGAAGGTGACCGAGAAGATCAAAGACGTGCTGTTGGAGCTGTTGCCCGAGGCGTATGCCGTGGTGAAGGAAACGGCAAGACGCTTTTCGCAGAACGAGACACTTGAGGTCACCGCAACTGAACTCGACCGTGAGTTGGCTGTGAAATGGGGCCACATCGAAATCGTAGGCGACAAGGCGGTATACAGCACACGTTGGATCGCAGGTGGCACCGAGGTGAAATGGGACATGGTGCACTACGATGTGCAGCTCATCGGTGGTTATTTCTTGCACAAGGGAACTATCGCAGAGATGGCGACAGGTGAAGGAAAGACCCTTGTGGCAACGCTTCCGGTGTATCTGAATGCATTGCCTGGCCGTGGTGTGCACGTGGTGACGGTGAACGACTACCTCGCCAAGCGCGACAGCGAATGGATGGGGCCGTTGTATCAGTTCCATGGCATGGAGGTGGATTGCATCGACAAGCATCAGCCCAACTCCGAGGAGCGTAGGAAAGCATACCGTGCGGACATCACCTTCGGCACCAACAACGAATTCGGTTTCGATTACCTGCGCGACAACATGGCGCGTGGTGCCGATGACCTCGTGCAGCGCAAGCACAACTTCGCCATTGTGGATGAGGTGGACAGCGTATTCATTGACGATGCGCGTACTCCGCTCATCATCTCCGGTCCAGTTCCGCAGGGCGACCAGCACGAGTTTGCCGACCTCAAACCAAAGGTGGAGCAGTTGCTGAAAGTGCAGCGCGAGTACCTGACACGTGCATTGGCCGATGCCAAAAAACTTATTTCAGAAGGAAAAGACAGTTACAAGGAGGGCGAGGGCGGCATGGCGCTGTTGCGCTGCCACCGTGGATTGCCAAAGAGCAAACCACTCATCAAGTTCTTGAGCGAGCCGGGCGTGAAGCAGATTCTGCAGAAGACCGAGAACTACTACATGCAGGACCAGAACAAGGAAATGCACAAAGTGGATGCCGAGCTGTATTTCGTCATCGAGGAGAAGCACAACACGATCGAACTGACGGAGAAAGGACTTGAACTCATCACCCGCAACATGGAGGACGACCAGTTCTTCGTGCTTACCGATGTGGGTTCGGAAATGGCCATCATCGAGAACTCGGGACTTCCGGCCGAAGAGAAGGCCAAGAAAAAGGATATGGTAATGCGCGACTTTGCCATCAAGAGCCAGCGCGTGCACAGCATGAACCAGCTCTTCAAGGCATACACTCTGTTCGAGAAGGATGTCGAGTATGTGGTCATCGACAATAAAGTGAAGATCGTGGATGAGCAGACGGGCCGCGTCATGGACGGTCGTAGATACTCTGACGGACTGCATCAGGCCATTGAGGCCAAGGAAAGCCTGAAGGTGGAGGCCAGCACACAGACCTGGGCCACGGTGACGCTTCAGAACTATTTCCGTCTCTACAACAAATTGGCGGGTATGACGGGTACTGCCGAGACCGAGGCCAAGGAGCTTTGGGACATCTACAAGCTGGATGTGGTGGTCATTCCTACCAACCGCGCCATTTCGCGCGATGACAAGGAGGATTTGGTGTACAAGACCACCCGCGAGAAATACAATGCAGTGATCGAGGAGGTGGTGAACCTCACGCAGAAAGGCCGTCCAGTGCTTGTGGGTACCACTTCGGTAGAGATATCAGAGTTGTTGAGCCGCATGTTGAAGCTGCGCAAGATCGAGCACAACGTCCTCAACGCGAAGCTGCATGCCCGTGAGGCTGACATTGTGGCCGAAGCTGGCCGCCCAGGTGCGGTGACCATTGCCACCAACATGGCAGGCCGTGGTACGGACATCAAGCTGCGCGAAGGCGTTAAAGACTCAGGCGGTCTGGCCATCATCGGTACCGAAAGGCACGAGAGCAGAAGGGTTGACCGCCAGTTGCGTGGTCGTGCCGGTCGTCAGGGCGATCCGGGTTCTTCGCAGTTCTATGTTTCGTTGGAAGACAACCTGATGCGCCTCTTTGGATCGGACCGCATCGCCAAACTCATGGACCGCATGGGCTACGAGGAAGGCGAGGTGATCCAACACAGCATGGTGACCAAGAGCATCGAGCGGGCACAGAAAAAAGTGGAGGAGAATAACTTCGGGATGCGGAAACGCCTGTTGGAGTATGATGACGTGATGAACTCGCAGCGCGAGGTGGTCTATAAGCGCAGACGCCATGCCTTGGAGGGCGAACGCCTTTCGGTTGACGTGCTGAACATGATCCACGACACCGCCACAGCTTTGGTGGAAGAAGGTCTGGATTCGAAGGATTTTGAGCAGTTCAAGCTCAACATGATCATGACCTATGGGGTGGACATGCCGCTTACGCAAGAGGAATTCTTCCAAGCAAAAGCCGATGTCACAATAGGGAAACTGGTGGGCATACTGAATGCTGCTTACTACCGCAAGAAGGCCGCCATTGCCGAGCGTGCATTCCCGGTCATCTCGAATGTGTTTGAAACGCAGGGCGACAAATTCACCAACATCGTCATCCCGTTCACAGACGGTATCAAGAACCTGAATGTGTTGGTAAACCTGCGAAAGACCTACGAGAAGCGCGGCACCGACCTTCCGCTGGAGTTTGAGAAGAACATTGTTCTCGCCATCATCGACCAGCAGTGGAAAGACCACTTGCGTGACATGGATGAACTGAAAACATCGGTACAGAACGCGAGCTACGAGCAGAAAGATCCGTTGTTGATCTACAAGTTCGAGTCGTATGAGCTGTTCAAACAGATGCTGGACCGAATGAACCGCGAGGCGATCTCGTTCCTCTTTAAAGGCGACCTGCCGAATGCTGAGAACACTCAGGTGCGTCAGGCTCCTACCCAACCCCAACAGCCACGTGTGACGGCCACGAAGCCCGAACTTCCATCCAATGTGAGTTCATCTGCCCCGCAACAACAAGCGCAGCAGCAAGGCCGCCCGATGATGCCGCCACCGCCTGTAGAGAAGCCACAACCAGTGCATGTGGAAGACAAGATAAACCGCAACGACCCATGTCCTTGTGGCAGTGGGAAGAAGTACAAGCAGTGCCACGGGGTAAACGCTTAAAAGGATGACCACCGCCAACCTCCTTGCCGACACCATGGACGAAACGCGCAACCTCACGCGTTTCTATCTCGGAAAACTGAAAGGGGAGGACATGCACCGCACCTTCACCGTTGGCGATTACACCACCAATAGCCCGTATTGGATCATCGCTCACCTTGTTTGGGGCGAGCACATGCTGCTGGTGGAATCGATGGGCCATCCGAAACTGGACATTCCATGGTTGGGGAAGTTTGCCATTGGCACCTCGCCCAGTACCGAGGAGCTGCCTCCGTTCGAAGAGGTGCTTGCCACCTTCAAGACTGTACACGAACACGCTCTGACCCATCTGCGCACCATGACCGATGAGCAGCTGGACGCGGAGAACATCCTCGGCATCAACTTCGGAGGCAAGACCACCAAGTGTTTCATTGCCATGCATGCCATCAGGCACGAGGGTACTCACGTAGGTCAACTGAGCCTCATCGCCCAGTTTTACGGCAAGAAGACCATTTAGATGGCCGATGCGATGCGGAGCAGGGTCTCCACGTGCATCACATGTTTCCCTTCGAACCAATGCACCTGTAACTGAGGGAGCAGTTTGCGAAGTTGTTCCATGCGTTCGTCCACCTGCACGTTGGATATGAACTCGTCCTCGGTGCCGATGCAGAAATCGACCTTGGTGCTGGACAGTAGGGCCTGAAGCTCTTCTGGGGCCACATCGTGCGGCAGTTGCCCCGCCCACAATATCAGTTGCTTGGCCGCGATGCTGTTGGATGCCATCCAACGTATGGCTGTAGCGGTTCCCTGCGAGAATCCCAGCACAACGAGTCTCTTTTCTGTCGCAGGGTCTATGCCCGCATGGCGCAGCACATCATTGACGTAGTTGCTTTGGTCGATGATCTCGTTCTCGCGGTCTTCGCTGGTCATCCACGATGCACCCACGCGACCACCAAGCCCATCCACATAGAACCGCGATAGCCCTTCCAGTGCAATAATGGCATTGGTTTTCGGGTCGAGTTGGCGGAAATGGCGGATGAAATACTCGCCCAGTTGCCCATAACCGTGAAACACGACCCAGATGTTGCGGGTGTCTTCCGTAATCGGGTTCAGCGTGAAATAACGTGCTGTGCGCGTTACCGGAATACTGTGTTTAGTGATCGAATGTTCTTCCATGGGCGGCAAAGCTACATGTGCTTGCACGCAAACAAAGGTGTCTTAACGATGAATAGAGGTGAAGGAGAGGACAATAGCTTTTATTTCAAGAGAAACACAGCACGTTGATTCAGAAATAGCGTCTCTACATGAATCTATAGACATTCTATCTGTTTCTATAGATATTGCTCTTATTTCTACAGGCATTGCTCATGTTTCTACAGACATTGCTTCTATTTCTACAGATATTACTCCTGTTTCTATAGATATTTTATCTGTTTCTACAGATGTTTCTTCTGTTTCTATAGACATTGCTTCTGTTTCTACAGACATAGCATCGACTTCTACAGATATTACTCTTGTTTCTACAGACATTCTATGATTTTCTACAGAGGTTGAGCAGTTTTCTGTAGAAATTAGTGAAACAGCAATAGGTTTTACTTTATTTTAAGTGGAGATATCGGCCGCGGAAATAGAAGCGGCTTCCTATGGAACAAAGTACGGCATTTCCTTCATAGGCTTCTCGCGAATCGTAATGCAGGGTGAGGCAGAATAAGCTCAGGTCATACCTTTACGCATACAGTCATCACCCATGAAAGCAGCCATTGCAGGAGCCTCAGGCTTCATCGGAACACATCTTATCGCCTTGCTGCAGGAAGACGCAAGCGTTGATCACGTACAAGTATTGGTGCGAAGACCCATTGACGTTGCCCCTAAGTTTCAATTGGTGCAAGGCGACCTGATGCACCCTGTGCTGACGGGGCAGTTGGATGTGGCCTTCTGCGCATTGGGAACCACCATGGCGGTGGCGGGGAGCAAGGAGGCGTTCTACCATGTGGACCACGACCTTGTGCTGGCCTTCGCCAAAGCGGCCAAGGCGCAAGGGGCGGAGAAGTTTGTGCTTGTATCCTCACTCGGTGCCGATGCCAAGTCGTCCAACTATTATATAAAGGTGAAGGGCGAGACCGAGAACGACCTGAAGGCACTCGGTTTCCGTTCGCTCATCATCCTACAACCATCGTTGTTGATGGGTGAGCGTAAGGAGTTCCGTCTGGGAGAACTGTTCGGCAAAGGCGTGATGACGCTCTTCAACCCACTGATGCTCGGCCCGCTCGCAAAGTATCGCGGCATTGAGGGGCGCAAAGTGGCCAATGCCATGCTGCGACTGGCCAAGGAGGACCTGCCGGGGGTGCATGTGCTGGAATCGGACAAGTTGCAGGCGTTCTGACCACAGAGAACACGGAGAAAATATCGAGAAGGCACAGAGGTATTTAGAGTTTTTCTCTGTGCACGCTGTGCAATAAACTCCGTGTCCTCTGTGTTTAAATTCTTCTCACCTCAATCAAACCGGATCGCCTTCAGCGGGCTTATGCGCGCCACGATGAAGCTCGGCAACAGCATCATCAGAAAACAGAAGAACAGCGTGCCCGCATTGAGCGCAAGGACGTGTCCCAGTTGCAGATTGATGGGCACCACGCTCACATAGTAGCTCGCCTGATCGAGGGTGATGAGCCCGAAATGCTGCTGCAACAGGCATAGCCCAATGCCCACCACGTTGCCCCAGAACATGCCCACGCCCGTGAGGTAGATGGCCTGATAGAGAAATACGTTTCTGATTCGCCCATCGGCCATGCCCAGCGCTTTGAGGATGCCAATCATGTTGACCCGTTCGATGATCATGATGAGCAATGCCGACACCATGTTGAACCCAGCCACCACCAGCATCAACAGGATAATGACCTGCACATTGACATTCTGCAACTCCAACCAGTCGAATATCTGGGGTTGCAGCTCCTTCACCGAGGCCGAATAGAGTTCGCTGCCTATGGCGTCATAGACCTTGGCGTCCAGCTCGTCCACACGCTCAAAGTCATCCACAAAGACCTCGAAGCCTGCCACCTCGTCCGCCTGCCATTGGTTGAGGCGTTGGATGTGGGCAATGTCGGTTATCACATACATCCTGTCGAATTCCTCGAGCCCCGTCAGGTAGATGCCCGAAACGTTGAAGATGCGCGCCCGCTGCTGTTCGCCTTGAATGAAGAATATCTCCATGCGGTCGCCCACGTTCAGCTTCAGTTTCTTGGCGATGGGCTGCGAGATGAGGATGTTCTTGGAGCGCGAAGTGTCGGTAGTGTTGAATACTGCGCCCTCCACCAGATGATTCTGGAAGAACGTCCAGTCGAAATCGCTGCCAACGCCTTTCACCACCACGCCCTCGATCTCCTCGTCCGTTTTCACAATGCCCGCCTTGGTGGCAAACACCTGCATGTGGCTGATGCCCTCGATGTCCGTGAGATGCGGGTCGAAATGCTGATTGCGCGAGATGGGCACAGGCTCCAACGCGTTGATGTTGCCATAGCGCATCACGATGATGTCGGCCCCGAAACTCACTACCTTGTTCTTTATCTCCTCCCGAAAACCCGTGACGATGGCCATCGCGATGATCATCACCGCAATGCCCAGTGCAATGCCTCCAATGGCAATGCGCACTATGGGACGGGTGCCTGAAATAGCCGTATTTTCGGCACCCCCACTGGCGCGGACAAGTCTTCGGGCTATGAGGAGCGGGGTGTTCACAGAACTACAGAGTGCAGGGTGTAAAGGTGTAAACGTTTGATGGTTTAATGTTCAAAGTTCTAAGCTCAAGGTTGACATTGCAGTTTCTTGCATCATTTTCCATTCTCCATTTTCTCTTTCTCCTAAATGGCTGCGCCCAACCCGTGTCCACCTCGGTTGTCGCTACATCTGCGGAGCAAAAACACATCGCCAGTTTCCAACCAGCGGCACACCACACCGCCATATATCTGCCTAAGCTAAAGGGCAAGACCATCGGCATTGTGGCCAACCAGACCTCCACCGTTGGCACGCGCCATCTGGTGGATACGCTACTGGCCTTGGGCGTCAATATCAAGGCGGTGTTCGCCCCGGAGCATGGTTTCCGTGGCAATGCCGATGCGGGGCAGAAGGTGAAGGATGCCAAGGACCCGAGCACCGGCCTGCCCATCATTTCGCTTTATGGCAAGAACATGAAGCCCAGCAAGGAACAACTTGCGGGCATCGACATGGTGGTGTTCGACATTCAGGATGTGGGTGCGCGGTTCTACACCTACATCAGCACCATGAGCTACATGATGGAGGCCTGTGCCGAGCAGGGGATTGCCTTCATGGTGCTCGATCGCCCCAATCCCAACGGGCATTATGTGGATGGGCCGATACTGGATACCGCCTTCCGTTCCTTCATCGGCATGCATCCCATACCTGTGGTGCATGGCATGACCATGGCCGAATATGCGCTGATGGTGAATGGTGAAGGATGGCTCAAGGGCGCTGCGAAATGTAAATTGGATGTAGTGAAGATGGAGGGCTATTCCCACTCCGCGAAATATGCGCTGCCTGAGAAACCATCACCCAATCTGCCCAACATGCGTTCCATCTACCTCTATCCCAGCACCTGTTTCTTTGAAGGGACGGTGGCAAGCGAGGGGCGCGGTACGCCTTTCCCTTTCCAGCTTTTCGGCTATCCGGATATGAAAGGAGCGGATACCACGTTCACACCCGTGCCTATCTCGGGTGCCTCGTCCGACCCCAAGTTCAAGAACGTGAAGTGCAAGGGCATCAGCCTCGCCACCATGCCAGAGGATAGTGCGCGGGCTATTGGGCGAATCCAACTCAGTTGGCTCATCGATACCTATCGCGGCTACCCACAGAAGGACAAGTTCTTCAACGCAGATTTCTTTGACAAACTGGCCGGGTCTTCCGCGCTGCGCAAACAAATCATCGCAGGGAAAGGTGAGGGGGAGATCCGATCAAGTTGGGCGGAGGGGCTACAACAGTTCAGGCAGATGCGCGAGAAGTATCTGCTTTATCCTTAGCCTCCACACGCTTCAGTTCAAAAACATCCTTCCGTCTGTCCTTCAAGTTCCGCACCGCACCTGCACTGTGCAATTGGGTGAGTAGGTCCATGTCCACATCAGCGATCAGGATCATCTCGGTGTTGGGCGTGGCCTCCGCTTTGATTCCGTTCGATGGGAATTGGAAATCGCAGGGCGTGAACACCACCGATTGCGCGAACTGGATGTCCATGTTGTGTACGTTGGGCAGATTGCCCACGCTGCCCGCAATGGCCACATAGCACTCGTTCTCAATGGCGCGGGCCTGCGCGCAATGGCGCACACGTGAGTATCCGTTCTGCGTATCGGTGAGGAAAGGAACGAACAGGATGTCCATGCCTTCCTCGGCCAAGAGGCGCGGCAGTTCAGGGAACTCCACATCATAGCAGATGAGAAT
>JBFYQB010000418.1:0-5818 GCA_041302955.1 Flavobacteriales bacterium | reverse complement strand
CCATACTAAGAGCTTCGGGACATCCATGCTGTTGACGGTTGTGAAATGCGCTGCATGGTCTTCGAGCATGAAATGGCGCAAGGTGCTGAGCAGCGACCGTTTTGAACCTTTGATGGACAATGGCGCGGAGAACCAACGGTTGAAATCGCGATGCTTGGCACGGTCATACACCCCGCGATGGGGCGCCTGACGCAGCAATGGCCCGCCCAAGGTGCCGATGAGCGCTTCGCCAAGATAGGGAGGACGGGTGATGCGCATGAGCGGTTCGTTTGGCGTAGGAATGCCGTAGCAGTCCACCCAGAGCATGGAGGCCACGCGGTGCGGAAAGGCGGTGGCAAACCGCGTGATGACCGCTCCGCCCATCGAAAGGCCCATGAGGTGCACTTTACGGTCTATGCCCAAGTGGTCCAGAAGGCCAGCCACTTGGCCTACGTAGAGCTGCGCGTCATGGGTGTGCGTCACCCTGTCTGAAAACCCACGGCCATAGAGGTCGAGGCGCACCACGCGATAGCCCGCGGCCACCAGGGCATCGTAGTTGCGGTCCCAGATGTGCATGTGGCCAATGAGCCCATGCACCAGCAGCACTGTTTCGGCATTTTTGGGACCTGCATCCTGATAGCGCACACGCCCGGAGGCCAAGGCTGCGTAGTCGCCCATCTGGGCCATGTCGTGTAATATGTTCTTCATTGCAGCATCCGTATCGCGTTGGTATGCACCGATCGCCTGCACAGCGCAACGGCACGCCCAAAGTTATGGGGCGAAAGGATCGGGAAGACTGCCCACACTGCGTGCCCTTTCCACTGGAGAATGTGTGGCTACGTTCGGGGATTGTGGCTTTTTTATGGCTCCTTGAATAGAATCTATTTTCGGAGAAATTGACGGATTCAGCGGGGAGTTGTGCCACAGCAACCCATGTTATAGCCAGCCTTTGCGGAACAAATGACGCTCAGCGTTGATGCCGCTTTGCATAATGTCTAAAAAGAGCATTACGCTCAGCGAGGATTATAGGCAGCCCTTCCCTTGCGGAACTTGGCTGCGTCCAACTCAATCGTTTTCGTTTTGAGGGTGGTGTAGAGCTCCGTTTGATCGGTCGCATGCGGATGGCCCGGTTTGTTGCTGTTGCCATAGGCATTCACCGTCTCGAGCTGTTCCAAACCACCCTTGCCATACTTTGCGTAAAAGATGTAACTGTCTCCGCCTGTCTGATGCAGCTTTCCCGACTTGGTGGTTTCGAAGTTAGCATTTGCAAGCGTGTTGAGCGAGCCGTACATGGGTAATTCAACACCATCTTTCACTGCTTTTTGAAGCTCCCCTAAAGGTATTTCCAAGGTGCCGTAATGCTTCATCAGATACTTTTCGGCCTTTACTATGGCCTCCTTGATCACCTCTTCCGGTATGTCCTTATCCTCGTTCAGGAAATGCTCAAAAACGTACTCCCCTAAGAATACGGTGGTAAGCGCCATGATGGGCGCCTGTCTGTTCTCCACATCAGACGAACCATTCCATTGGTCGAATACTTTTTTCGCATTGGCCAACTCGGGATATTTACCAAGTATCTGGGGTATGTCGCCACAGTTCATACAGTTTCGCCCACCCAGGTCGTTCTTGTCCACCCAGAGGCTTTCTCTCATTTTCCGCACATCCTCAAAACTCACCTTATCGAACTTCGAAACAAGATTTTCGAAGGTCTTAGCTCGCACATTGTTTGATTTCTCCAGGCAGAAACTGGCTGGAAAATCTTCCTGCTTCAGGTTCTCCTCTTCGCATGTCATCTTAAAGGAAGTATTGTTGGTATTGTATACGTATCCGCACTTCGGATTCAGTAGCTGAGGCAGGTCTTTGATGGGATGGATGCTGTCCGAATTCCAGTTTATCTGTGAAGTGTTGCCCGTCATTACACTACACCAGTCAAAGGAGGGATCGCGATAAGGATGGATGTAATTGCTTATCTGGTAAACAGCGCCATACCTATCCGCATAGGCCAAGTTGAGCGCTGCCAAACCCTGCAGATCCATGGCGCTTCTGAATTCCTCAAAATTCTTGGAGCGTGCTGCTCGGTAGAGCATTTCAGAGGATTTAAGGTTATGCAGGGCGTTGCTCTTGTATCCATAGTATCCCGATCTGTTCTTGTAGGTGGTGCCATAGGCGCTCCAGTAATACTTTTTGGTGACCGGAATGATGATTCCCCCCAACTTCACCTTCAATTCAGCTTTTCGCTTTTCGAGCACAAGCCATTTGCCATCGTACAGATAGGTATGTTTTTTACTGGGGTGCATTTCCAGTTCATACACATCGGAAGAGTTCTGATAGTTGTTGGTCATGCTCCAGCCAAGGTTGGGCGTTGCACCCAGAACAGGCAGCATTCCGCCTCCGGCAAACGTGGCCCCATGTATCTCCAGTCCTTCTTTCGAGTGGATCGCCACTTCCCAGAAGCAGGCCGGTCCGGTAACGGGCTGGTGCGGATTGCCGACCAGATAGGTCTTGCCGTCCTGCGTGAATGGAGGCCCGTAGGCCATCACGTTGGAACCCCTCAATTCCTTCGGGCTCATTTCCTCCTTATAGTCTGTCAGCACCTTTGCCAACTCCACCACTGCCTTATGGAGCATCAGCATTTGAAACACATAGTTGGCAGCGATCTCTTTGGCGCTCAGTGGAAACAGCTTCTTGGTGCGCAGCTCCTCGGGATGCGTTTCGGCATATCTGTTCAGCGCATCGGCATAGGACTGTATGAGGCTGTGCGTATGCGCATCAATATCCAGCGCATATCTTTTCTCCACAAATTCGGTTATGCCAAGCGACTGGTAGATGAAATCGGCAGCCGCACCATTCTTGCCCAGCAGGCTACCGGCAAGCCCCTTGGCAGCGGCATAGTTCTCCTGCATCACATTGAAATTATCTTCGCACTGCGCCCAGCCCAAACCATAAACAGCTTCGGCATCGGTTACGGAATAGATGTGTGGCACACCATACTCGTCCCGCACTATGTCAATATTACTGACATTGATCTTTGTTTGGGCAAGAAGGACGGTTGAGGTCAATAGAAGAAAGCATAGGGTGATAGAGCTTCTGCGCATCATGGGAATAAGTACTATTTAACGATGCTTATTTAAAAAATAGAGCGCGGCAAAAATGTGCCGGAATGCTCTTCTGGAATTTGATAATTGTCAAAAAATGAGGTGATGGAGCAACGAATGGAAACGTTGTGCGGCCTATCTCTTTGCTCTGATGCGGCTCAATGTTTCTATGGTAATGCCGAGATAGGAAGCAATATATTTAAGCGGCACTCTTTGTATCAACTCGGGCTGAGTTTCAAGCAGAGCTCTGTATCTTTCCTTCGATGAAATTATTCTGAGCAATTTTGTTTTCTCGCCTTCAAGAGTCATATATTGGCTTATGATGGTTCTTACTACTTTTTCGTAGCGGGGGTAGGTTTCCAGAAACCTGTAAAAGGCAGATTGGCTGATCCAGATCGTGTCGGTATTCTCCAGGGCACAGCCGGTAAAGCCAATGGGCATTTGTTGTGTAAAGCTGTCGAAAGCACCTAAGGGATGGTTCTCAAAGGCAAAACCAAGGGTGTGTTCCATTCCGTTCTCATCGGTGTAATAACCGCGCACAGCACCTTTTATCACAAAAGACAATTTATTCGGTATCTGTCCTTGCTGTAAAAGTATTTCTCCTTTTTTAAAAGAAGTGTACTGAAGATTATCTGCAATGAAATGCAACTCTGCTTCACTTACTTGAATAAAGCCAGAAATAAAATCAATGACTTGTTGCATAGATCATTTTAATTGGAAAGCGATAAAGAATCAGCCAGTGGCGCAAAACGGTTTCAAGTTGGTTGTCTGGTGTCATTAGACGGTTGTCTGTCGGCTGTTTTAAGGTTGGCTACAACTTGTTTATTAATGCAGATCGCACCCTCATTTTACATACATAACCCATCCTTCTGTAAAGGCTTTGTATAGGGCGGTGAGTCAAACATACATACATTATTCAGATGTCCTGAACCAAAGAACCCCACTGTGCCTTTCGGCCCAGTAGGGTTCTCCGTGCAAGGATGGCGGCACTTAGCCGCAGAGCAGACCCACGGGCACGCTGAGTGGCCCTACGCCTGAGGCGTTGACACCGAAGAAGGTGACATAGTAGATGACCCAAAGTTATGGGGCGAAAGGGGTTGGAAGCGCTATCCTTCTATCGGAAACGATGTCTTATCGAACCGAGGACGGTTCTGAATATTACGCACGAAGCACAGCTTTTAGTGGGCGTTAGACCTGTTCTACCCAGAAATGTACATGTCCACCGCGAGCAAATACATTTTTTCCTTCGGCAAATACTTGTTTACCGCCAGCACATACATTTTTTCGGCCAGCACGTATTTGATTTCCTCCGGCAAATACATGTTTGTGGCCAGCACGTACATTTTTTCCTCTGGCAAATACTTGTTTACCGCCAGCACGTACATTTTTTCGGCCAGCAAATACTTGTTTACCGCCAGCACGTACATTTTTTCCTTCGGCAAATACTTGTTTACCGCCAGCACATACATTTTTTCGGCCAGCACGTACATTTCTTTGTGATTCGATCATTTGCCTTGGTGATCGGATCATTTGCCTTGGTGATCGAGGCAGTGTTTCTGTGTGTATATCAAAGAACGCGATACAAAGGTGTGGGGGCATACCATGCGAATTGCCAAAAAGGGCTAAGTGTAGGCACATTGGCATTAAGTATTGCCAATTCGGGTATAAGTGTTGTTAACGCACACCGAAATGGAGCGCCCTCAGTAGCCAAAACGGGCCATGAAAGCGTGATAATCGACCAGATAACGCGCGCTTACCACCAAATAGTCCTTGAGCTTGATGGAGGCCAACTGCTGCCCTTTGGTATAGAGCAATTTGCGCAGCCGCTTCGGCTCTTCTGACGGAGATGCCAGTGGCGGGTGAGTAAGTGGTGGCTGCTGAGGGGGTTGCTCTTCCACGGGTACCATACGCAATGCTGTGCTACATATATGCCGACCCGAGTGCGGGCACATGGGCAGAACCCCAAGGGCTGTGTCCGCTATCGGTCGCAGCGTCATAACGTGGAAATTGGCAGAATATTGTGGGGCAAGGAAGAAAAATCTGCAGGCTGCATTCGTCCGATCCCTTTGCGCCTTGGCGTCATTGCATGCCGCAGCGCCACAGCGTGGAAATTTGATAGGCTGCTTCTGATCTGCGACCTTTGCTGGCTCCAGATGCGGTAATTTTCGCCCCATGTTCCTGCAACTCTTCTTTGCGCTGAAAAAAGACGGCATCCCCGTCAGTCTGCGGGAATATCTGACCCTGCTCGATGCCCTGAAAGGCGGCATTGGCGAAGACCCCGATGAGTTCTATGCCTTGGCGCGCACGGTGCTCATCAAACACGAGGAGCATCTGGACCGCTTTGATGCCATCTATGGTCAGTATGTGGAAGGGGCATTGCGCATCCCCGAGGCGGACATTTCCAAGATACCTGAGGAATGGCTCCGCAAAATGGTGGAGAACAACCTGACAGACGAGGAGAAGGCCATGATAGAGGCCATGGGCGGACTGGAGGCCTTGGCCGAACGCTTCCGTCAATTGATGGAGGAACAGAAAGAGCGGCACCAAGGCGGGAACAAATGGATCGGCACGGGCGGAACATCGCCCTTCGGGGCCTATGGCTACAACCCTGCGGGCTATCGCGTGGGGCAGGCCGGAAGTCGCAACAGGACTGCGGTGAAGGTGTGGGACAAGCGTGAATTCCGTGATCTGAGCGACAAGGAGGAACTGAACACCCGCAACTTGAAGATGGCCCTGCGCAGGCT
>JBFYQB010000417.1:0-15129 GCA_041302955.1 Flavobacteriales bacterium | reverse complement strand
TGTCAGCCCGTTCACCGCATCGGCACAGAGCCTGTAGGCCTGTTTCCACTTCCATTTCAGTTCATCATTGGGGGCGAACTGTCCGCTCCCTTGGGTGAAATAGAGCTGCGCGAGATGGTAGGTGACCTCTGCGGCCAATGCCTTGTTCACCGCCAAAGGATATAGCTCGCGGAGGGCCTTGTCGTACTGGGCATCCTTGCCATCGCGCTGCGACCTGCGGTGCATGAAATCCAGCCTGCGGAGGTCTTCTACCACCAAGGCATCCATAGAAACCTTCTTTGCTTCGCGCAGCAGCTCCTGATACAATTGAATAGTACGGATGGCTGGCTGTAGGCCATCGTTTGCAGGGGCTTTCCAAGCGAGGAAAACTTCCGAATCTGCCAACAGGTCAGGATGGTCATAGATGCCCGATAGGTCGAAGTTGACGAGGTCGCGGTCTTCCGAACCATAGAAATCTATGGCGCGCGATAGCAGCAGATGATAGAGTGTTGGGCGCAGCTTGCGGAAGCGCGCATCGCCTTGCAGGATGGCGGTGTAGGTCTCCAACTTGGCGCTGCGCAGCGTATCGGCCCCTTGCAGCGACTGGGTGAAATGGAGGTCGGCCTCCTGCGCGATGTGTTTCAGGTCCCACGTGAGCAGATCACCGTCCATGCCCACAGTGGCGGTGCGCTGCCGGATCTGCCAGTTGTTGTTGTTCCAATAGGCCCAATACATCTCGCCAATGATAGAATGCACGATCTGCCGAGTGGGCGCGGGCAGGGTCTTGACCTCTTCTTTCAGGCGGGCGATGCTCAGCGCGAGGCTTTCCTCCTCAAACTGGGCGTTGAATTTCACCTCGTGCACCAAGGCCTTCACCAGTTGCGGGCCGTTGCCCTCCTTGATAGCCTGTGCGTGGATCTTGAGGACTACATCCAGTGCTGAGCGGGGCTGGCCGCCATTCTCAAAGGTCTGTACTTCTTGCCAAAGGCCACCGTAGTTCTGTGCTCCACAGATTGTCGTGGCGAGCAGGAATAACAATAATGGGATGATGCGCATGATATTCATGTTTTCAGTTCCAGATGATGAAAGTAGGAAGATTCCACAACGCCCAGTTGCAAAGAGTATGGAGCAACCGTGAAACTCAATGACTCTGAAAGACCCGTTTCAACCACCGTGGCAACACCACCGTGCCAATGAACAGGTAGGGATAGTAGCTGATGAGCCGCCAGAGCAACGCCAGCGATGCCGCCAGCCCAACTGGGATGAAATCTTGAAAGAACCCACTGAATGCAAACTCCGCAAACCCACTGCCGCCAGGTGTGGGCGTTAGCAGCAGAATGCTCCACATCACCAATTGGCGGGCGTAAATGAGCATGTGCTCGCCCACAGGAGTGAAGGCAAGAATGATGAAATTGACCACCCAGAATCGGCCCGTCCAACTGAGCACCGTGGCCCCGTAGGCCTTCAGCCAGAAACCCAACGAACGGCCTTTGAACTCGGCAGAGGCCACGAGCATCTCATCGCCCGTGCGGTCGGCCCAGTCGTGCCATTTGCGGAGCAAGGGAAGCGAAAAGAGTTTGATGATGAGCCATTTGAACCCCCTAGGATTGAAGAAAATGCCGTAGATGAGCAACAGGGAATAGAGCGCAAGGACAGTATATGCGGTAATGAAGATGCCCGCTGTGCCAAGCGTTCTGCCGAACAGTTCCATTTCCATGGCTATGGGAAAGATGCTTGCTGTACCCACAAAAAGGATGACCACGGGCACAATGATGACATAGAACAGCTCGTCCAAAAGGGCAGTGATGAACACGATTGCGGTGCTCTTTCCCGTATTCACGCCTTCTTTATTCAGAATGAAAAGCGCCACGGCAGTGCCACCCACCACCGATGGCGAAATGGCCGAGGCGAATTCCCAAAGCATGATGACATCAAAGCTTTTCCGCCACGATATGGCGCGGTCGGTGAGCAATCGGATGCGATACATGTAGGCAGCATCGCGCAGCAGCATCATCAATAGGGCAACGAGAATCCAGACCACTGACACCCATGTCCATTGAATGCCTCCAAGCACTTCGCGGTAGGTTATCAGATCGTGTGTGCCTTCTTTTCCTGCGAGAAGGAATTCCTGCTGGTCTTCTTCTCCGTTGGCATTCAGATCCATCCACGTGTAGGCGCCTATCCCACTTTCGGCCGGAACGAAACGCTCTTTGCTCAGGCTGCCATAGAGCATGTAGGTCGCCACTGCCAGCCCGATGGCTATCGGAATCAGAATCCTTCGCGGACTGAGGGTGCGGACAAGGTCCTGTGCGCGGAATGCCATGGTGTTGCGGCTCGAAAAGTACGGAAGAATGAGGCGGTAGGCTATCTTCGCACGCTCTTCGAAAGCATCCTTCATTTTCAGTTCCATGCGCAAGATCTATCACCTTTCCTCCTGCTCCACCTGCCAACAGATCATCAAACAACTGGGCATTACAGAGAAAGATTTTGAAATGCAGGACATCAAGCAACAGAACATTTCTGCCCAAGAATTAGATGCCATCAAGGAAAAAGTAGGATCGTATGAGGCGCTGTTCAGCAAGCGTGCCATGAAGTTCCGTGGACTGGGTCTGGATATAATGGTCCTTACCGAAAAGGACTATCGCAAATATATCTTGGAGGAATACACCTTCCTCAAGCGGCCTGTGATCGTGATCGGTGAGGCCATTTTCATTGGGAATGCGAAGAGCACGATAGCCGAGGCCGCCAAGTTGCTCTGATGCCAAAACACTTTTGGGCACATGCCGCCCTGCTTGCCGCCAACATCATTTATGGGGCCAATTATACCATCGCTAAAGAGGTGATGCCGCACTATGTGGCTCCGCTTGGGCTGGTGGTATTGCGATGTTTGGGTGCTGTGCCGCTGTTCTGGCTGGTCGGTCTGTTCTATAAGGAGAAGATGCAACGCAAGGACATTCCGCGCCTGTTGGTCTGTGCTGTGTTCGGCATTGCCATCAATCAGTTGCTTTTCCTCAAGGGACTCGACCTCACCATGCCGATAAACGCAGCCGTCATCATGGTATCGACCCCGATCATGGTGCTCATTGTGGCGGCAGTGCTCATCCGCGAGCGCATCACGCTTCTCAAGGCTTCGGGCATTGCCCTTGGACTGGCGGGCGCACTGCTCATTTTGCTGGCAGGAAAGGAGGTGAGCTTCAGCTCAGACACCTTCGTTGGCGACCTGCTCATCCTCATCAACGCCACGTTCTATGGCGTTTATCTCGTCATCGTGAAACCGCTCTTGGCGCGCTATCATCCCATTACGGTGATGAAATGGGTGTTCCTCTTCGGGCTGTTCATGGTCATTCCGTTCGGACAGGGCGAATTGCGGCAGGTGGATTGGGCCGCCATGCCGCCTCGCATCATAGCCGCCACGGCATTCGTGGTGTTCGGACTCAGTTTCTTCGCCTATCTGTTCAATTCCATCGCCCTACGGATGGTGAGTCCATCGGTGGTGAGCATCTATATCTACTTGCAACCTGTGTTGGCCACCTTCTTCGCCATCATGGCGGGCAAGGACGCGCTGACGGCCATCAAAGTGGCATCGGCCATGCTGATATTCTTGGGGGTTTATCTGGTGAGTGTGCGGAGGGTGGCGCTGGCCTAAACCCGAGCCAACGCTGCTCCAAGCATCGACTCGAACAGCGCGCGGCCATCGGTGTTTCCAAGTTCCACATCAGAAGCGCGCTCCGGGTGTGGCATCATGCCGAACACATTGCGGCCCTTGTTGCAAACGCCTGCAATGCTGTTGGTAGCACCATTGGGGTTGAAGGCGGCATCCAATTTCCCATTGGGATCACAATAGCGGAAAAGCACCTGATCGTTGGCCTGCATCTCTTCCAACACCTGCGCGCTGGCATAGAAACGGCCTTCGCCATGGGCAATAGGTATGGTTAGCACCTGACCCGGCTCAATAGCGGAAGTGACCAATGAATTTGATGTTTCGCAACGGATGTTAACATTGCGGCAGATGAATTTTTGCGTGTCGTTGTGCAGCAGTGCGCCCGGTACGAGACCTGCCTCGCAAAGGATCTGAAAACCATTGCACACCCCGAACACGTAACCTCCACGATCGGCATGGGCGATCACCTCGGTCATGATGGGCGAAAAGCGGGCAATGGCGCCCGAGCGGAGATAATCGCCAAAGGAGAACCCTCCGGGCAAAACCACCATATCACACCCTTGCAAGCTGTGGTCCTTGTGCCACAATTCCACTACTTCTTGTCCCATGATGTTGCGCAGCACATAGATCATGTCCTGATCGCAATTGGAACCTGGGAATATCACCACACCGAATTTCATCTCTTTTTTCTTTCCTGCAAAAATAGGACTTGACAAAAGGGGATGCTTTGCGGATGACGGGGTATTTTTGACCGATTCTCAACAAACGCACATGAACAGACGCGACCTGATAAAGAAAATAGGACTGGCCTCGGCCGGGATAGCCTTGGCCCCCTATGTGAAAGGCATGAATCCACTATTGAATGCCAAGTTGGATTTCGTGAGAGCTGATTTTGGAAAGGACTTCCTTTGGGGGGTTGCCACTGCGGCCTATCAAATCGAAGGCGCTTGGAATATGGATGGAAGAGGGCCTTCGATATGGGACACGTTCTCGCACAAGCGTGGCAAGGTGAACAACAACGAAAATGGGGACGTAAGCTGCGATTTCTATAACCGCTACGCCATAGACATCCCGCTGGTGAAACAGATGAACATGGATGTGTTCCGTTTCTCCACATCTTGGTCGAGGGTGCTGCCACAGGGTCACGGACAGGTGAACCAAAAGGGTCTGGATTTCTACCATCGTGTCATTGATTCATGCTTGGAGAATGGTGTTCAGCCTTGGCTCACACTTTATCATTGGGATCTGCCGCAAGCATTGGAAGACAAGGGCGGATGGCAGAACCGCGATGTGGTAGGCCATTTTTCAGAATATGCCAACCTCATAACCCGAACGTATGGCGACAAGGTGAAGAATTGGATGGTGCTTAACGAACCGATGGCATTCACGGCAGTAGGGCATCTTTTGGGTATCCACGCCCCGGGCAAGCAATGGCCTAAGAACTTTATCCCGACAGTGCATCACGCCACGCTTTGTCAGGCCGAGGGCGGGCGCATCATTCGCAGCAATGTGCCACAGGCCAATGTGGGTACCACGTTCTCGTGCTCATCGGCCGAACCGGTCAATGGCAATAAGGTGCATGAGGAGAGCACGAAGCGGATGGACGTATTGCTCAACCGCCTATTCATAGAGCCTCCGCAAGGCTTGGGATATCCCATAGACGACCTGCCAATGCTGCGCAAATTGGAGAACTGGATTCAGCCGGGCGATATGGACAAGGTTAAATTCGATTTTGATTTCTACGGCCTTCAGAACTACACACGTGTCATCAACAAAGGCAACGGTATTGTTCCTTTCATCAAAGGAACCCCTGTAAAACCCAAGAACCTGAGGCCCCGTCCAGAGATAACAGAGATGGGCTGGGAAGTGCACCCGATGGGCATCTACAAGATGCTTAAGTACTTTGCCAAATATGAAGGCATCAAGAACATCATTGTGACCGAGAATGGTGCTTCATTTCCCGACACAGTGGAGAACGGAAAGGTGCACGACCATCAGCGGGTGAAGTTCTATCAGGACTACCTCCGCGAGGTGCTGCGTGCCAAGCGCGAAGGTGTTAATGTGAACGGCTATTTCTGCTGGACCCTGCTAGACAACTTCGAATGGGCCGAAGGCTATCATACCCGATTCGGACTGGTGCACGTGGATTTTGAAACGCAGCAGCGGGTAATGAAAGACTCAGGACTCTGGTTCAAGGAGTTTCTTGCTGACTAACCCATACTTTCGTCCATCAAATCAGTAGCTAAAAACAATTAGAATGGCCAAATACGTCCTCGCACTCGATCAGGGAACCACCAGTTCACGCGCAATCCTTTTTGACAAGAACGGCAACTCCATTGCCTCTGCACAGAAGGAATTCCATCAGTATTTCCCAAAGCCGGGATGGGTGGAACACGATCCGATGGAGATATGGAACAGCCAATTGGAAGTGGCCCGCCAGGTGCTGAACGAGAACAAAGTGAGCGCCAAGGACATTGCCGCCATCGGCATCACCAACCAACGCGAAACCACCGTTGTGTGGGACCGTGCCACGGGCAAGCCCATCCACAACGCCATCGTTTGGCAGGATCGCAGGACGGCTTCCATCTGCGATAAATTGAAGAAAAAGGGCTTGGAGAAGGACATCGCCAAGCGCACAGGCCTTGTGGTCGATGCCTACTTCTCTGGCACCAAGGTGCAATGGATACTCGACAATGTGAAAGGTGCCCGCGAGCGTGCCAACAAAGGCGAGCTGGCCTTCGGAACAATTGATTCGTGGCTGGTGTGGAACCTTACAGGCGGCAAAACGCATATCACGGATTACTCCAACGCTTCGCGTACGTTGCTCTTCAACATCCGCGACCTGCAATGGGACAAGACCTTGCTGAAAGCCTTGGACGTGCCAGCATCTGTGCTGCCCGAAGTGAAGGACAGCAGCGCGGTATATGCAGAGACGGATGCCACACTTTTCGGAGGTGCAATTCCGATAGCGGGCATGGCAGGTGATCAGCAGGCCGCATTGTTCGGTCAGGCGTGCTTCAAGCCCGGAATGGCGAAGAACACCTACGGCACAGGCTGTTTCATGCTGATGAACACGGGCGACAAGTTTGTTCAGTCGAAAAAGGGTCTGCTCACCACCATTGCGTGGGGCTTGGACGGCAAGGTAGAGTATGCGCTGGAAGGCAGTATTTTCATTGCCGGTGCTGCCATCCAGTGGCTGCGCGATGGGCTGAAGCTGATAGACGAATCGCCCGACTCGGAGTATTTCGCCATGAAGGTGCCAGATACGGATGGTGTGGTCGTAGTTCCAGCGTTTGCGGGACTGGGCGCACCCTATTGGGACATGTACGCCCGTGGTGCCATCTTCGGGCTGACGCGCGGTACGACCAAAGAGCACATCATTCGCGCCACGCTCGACTCGTTGGCCTATCAGACCAAGGATGTGCTGGATGCCATGCAGGCCGATTCGAAGATCGAGCTCAAAGCGCTGAGAGTAGATGGCGGGGCATGTGCCAACGACCTGTTGATGCAGTTTCAGGCAGATATTCTCGGTGTGGATGTGCAGCGGCCCAAGGTGATAGAGACCACGGCATTGGGTGCAGCCTACTTGGCGGGCATTGCCGTAGGATTCTACAAGAAATCGGACATCAGTAAGAACTGGCTGGTGGACCGCACCTTCAACCCGAACATGACAGGCGGCAAGCGCAGCAAGCTCTACAAGAAGTGGGAGAAGGCCGTGGAGCGCACCATGAAGTGGGAGAACGAGGGATAGGTTCCCTTGTCCGGCCGTTTTCGGCTATGGGAGGCGCACGGCCATCAGGCAGATGTCATCGATCTGCCGCTCGTTCCTTTTCCAATCCATTAATGTGGAACGCAGGCTTTGGTGCTGCTCTTGAAAGGACAGCCCACTGTTGGCGACCAATACATCGCGCAGCCGCTGGTTGCTGAATTTGCGCCCGTCAGGACCTCCGAACTGGTCCACCACTCCGTCTGAGAAGAGATGGACGGTGTCTCCTGACGCGAAATCGATGGTGTGATTTACGAAGGTCGTGGAGGTGGTGTCGGTCATGCCGATGCCTTCGCGGTTGGCCTTGAATTCCAAGAGGCCGCCTTCGGCTTGCACCAGCAGCATAGGTCTGCGCGACCCCGCATAGAAGAGCTTTCGGGCGGAGATGTCCACGCGGCAAATGGCCACGTCCATGCCTTCGTGGGCGTGTTTCTGGCCCGACACGGAGAATATCTCGCGGATGTAGGTATTGGCGCTGTGCAGTAGGTCGCCTGGCATTCCGTTGATGTTCTCGCTCAGGGCCTTTGCCAAGGAGTTGTAGGCCAACAGGCTGATGAATGCCCCGGGAATGCCATGACCTGTGCAGTCTGCCACGGCAAACCACACGGTATCTCCCTTGCGCTCGACCCAATAGAAATCTCCGCTCACCACATCGCTGGGCAGAAAGATCACATAGGCATCACCGAGGCGTTGACGCAGCATGTCCTCGTTCGGAAGGATATGGCCTTGGATGTTGCTCGCGTAGCGAATGCTGCTCTGAATCTCCTTGTAGGCGTGGTCCAGCGCGGCATTCTTACGCTCGATGTTGCCGCTCAGGTCGCGGATCTGGCCAAGATAGCTCAGCATCTTGTTGAAGTTCTTGATCTTGAAATAGATCACTGCATAGGCGAGTGTCTGCGCCACTATGAAGTTCTGGAGCAGCTCCATGCGGTCGGTGGCGATGTGCTCGACATGGAAGATGAGGCCCGCGAAGGCGATGAGCAGCGAGAGGTAGAACCACGTGATGTAGCGGATGTCCTCTATCAGGATGCCGATGCCCCACACGGTGGAAAAGAGGGCGAGGACGTACTGAAACCGGAAGTCGTTGACATAATTCATACCCAGCACATGGGCGGTGAAGGCGATGCAGAGCACCTTGAAGATGCGTTCGTAGTTGGCCTTTGCCCATGCGTTGTAGTGCAACAGGCCTATGACCAGCAGCACCGACAGCGACACGTACCACCGATAGCCGATGCCATCGTTCAACGTGGGATCGTTGAGGTGGGAGGTGATGCCCGAAACGATGTAGATGAACGCGGTGAAGAACAGTACGCGGGTGTATAGCTTGGCGCTGCGCCTGGCGTCCTCAGGGGCATTCAATATCTCGGAAGACGGTGAGGAGGCGGTGCTCATGCCCCACAAAGATGGGGAAGGAATGGGGTCGGGAACCTGCGTGCAGCGCAAAGTGCAGCTCGGGGATACTTGCGGGGACGTTGATGATGGTTGCAGAAGGGCAGATGACGGTATGGCCAAGGAGGAAAATGAGGTGCTTATTGCTCACTATCCATCGATTCTGACAATCCATTCAGTGATGATGAACAACGTAGATACCGACTCAACATGAAAAAAAGGGCTGTCTCATAAGTTGAGACAGCCCCTTTTCATTTCCCATATATTCTGGTATTAGTCCTCTCCCTCCTCCTTTAATCGCGGATTGAGTTCCACAGGCTTCTCTGTCTTCTTGCGCAGGCGAAGATTGACGAGCTCTACCGAAAGCGAGAAGAACACCGCAAAGTAGATGTAGCCCTTCGGCACCTCCACGTGGAAGCCCTCTACCATGAGCATGAATCCGATGAGTATGAGGAACGACAGGGCAAGGATCTGCAGTGTAGGATTGCCATTGATGAAGCGGCTTATCTTGCCCGCAAAGGCCATCATGATGCCTAGGGCGATGACCACCGCGATGATCATGACCAGGACATCTTTCGCCAGTCCAACGGCAGTAAGGATGCTATCGAACGAGAATATTATGTCCAACAGGATGATCTGGGCAATGACACCACTGATGCTCTTGGTGCTGTTGGGTTTCACCTCTTCGGCCACGCCCTGCATCTTGTGGTGGATCTCCATGGTGCTCTTGAACAGAAGGAACACACCTCCCAATGCCAGAATGATGTCGCGACCACTCAGCGCAAAGTCCATGATGGTAACGAGCGGTTGCGTGAAGGTGACGATGTAAGAAATGCCCAGTAGTAGCAGGACACGGAACACGAGGGCGAACATGAGCCCAATATTCCGCGCTTTGGCCTGTTGCTCCACCGGCAGCTTGTTGGCCACGATGGAAATGAAGATGATATTGTCGATGCCAAGCACCACCTCGAGAAACGTAAGGGTGAGCAATGCGATCCAGGTCTCAGAATGCAGGAAGATCTCAAACATGTCCATAATAGCAGAGCTGCCCTATGTGATGACAGCGGTCGCGAAATTAGGCATGATCACTGCGGCACAGAAAATCCGTTTTGTGGTAGCATCGTGCCCCCCGATTGAACAGAAGAGCGCATGGCGGGCATGTCCAACTTATAGCATGGCAGTTGTTACGATGGGCGAGCGTATCGCTGTCCGCACAATTTATGGTTATGTTTGCTCCTTCCCTACGTTCAGAACTTGGACAAATAGTCCAGTTCCTAGCACCCGCGGGAAGACATTAAAGGCATCCCTACCGCCAAGGATGCGTTCTGAATCCGTTGCTAGGATTGACCGATGCGGTATCGGATGCTGTGAATCTGGAAATGAGACATTTCTATCTTTTGGTTTCGGTGATGTTGCTCTCTGCCCAAGTTGGGTGGTCTCAGGGCTGCGACAATGCGGATTTCAGCGCCAACAGTTTTGTGAACTGGACAGGCAGAACAGGCAGTTGCTGCGGCATCAATACTCCGGCCGCGGGCATCGTCAACGGTAGGCACACCATCATGACCGGTACAGGTACCGACCCCATTGCCTGCGACCAGATAACGGAGGTGGCACCGGGCTATACCACCTCGGCCCGATTGGGCAACAGTGGCGTTGGGGCCGAGGCCGAGCGTCTTTCCTACACCTATCTGGTCACGCCCCAGAATGCGTTGTTCATTTACAATTACGCAGTGGTGATGGAGGATCCGGGCCATACCGATGCCGACCAGCCCCGATTTGAGATACGTGTGCTGAATGGCAATGGCCAATTGATAAGCCCACAATGCGGTTTTTATCAAGTGACGGCCGCAGCCAACATTGAAGGCTTCCGCTCGTGTGGCGGTGTGCGCTACAGGGCCTGGACCCCAGTAGGGATCGATCTTACAGGGTCTATCGGACAGAATGTGACCATCGAGTTCTCTACGGGCGACTGTGCGCTGGGCGGTCACTTCGGTTATGCCTACATAGTTGGAGAATGCAGCCCTTTGGAGATCCAAGTGGACTATTGCCCGAGCAACAGCGATCAGGCCATACTGACCGCCCCAAAAGGATTCGACTATCTCTGGAGCACAGGTCAGACCACCCAGCAGATATCTATCACCGACCCGCCCAACGGCAGTGTCTATTCATGCACGCTGACGGCCGTTACGGGGTGTCAGGTAACGCTCAATGCCACCATCACGTCAACGGCTGTCAACACGGAGTTCAGTTTCCCACCGCCATGCCCCAGTGTACCGGTGCAGTTCACCGATCTGAGCACATCCAATATCGGAAGCGTGGTATCGTGGGACTGGAATTTTGGAGATGGCACCACCTCTACCGACCAGAACCCTGTGCACACCTATCCACTGAGCGGCATCTACAATGCCAGCCTTACCGCCATGACCGATGCTGGATGCATGGCCACGTATTCGGCCACGGTCAATGTGAATCCCTATCCTCAGGCCGGGCTTTCGGCCCCGCCCGTATGTCATCAGACACCGACTCAGTTCATCAACACCACGCTTTTTCCGCCCACCATCGGATCGTGGAGTTGGGATTTTGGTGATGGTTCTCCGTTGAACACGACAGACTGGAATCCACAGCATACCTACGCGGCTCCGGGCAATTACACAGCTCAGCTTATCACCTACTCGCAGAATGGAGTATGCACCGACACAGCAACCACCACAACATCGGTAGCGCCTCTGCCAACACCCGACTTTGATTTTGAAGACGTGTGTTTTGGCAACACCGTGGAATTCACCAATACGTCCATCGGCAACATCACCAACACCCGTTGGAACTTCGGAGACAACAGCCCTCCGAGTTTTTTCACCAGCACCACGCACGACTATATCGCTCCCGGAGTGTATGATGTGACGATGCGCATCATCAGTCAGGAGGGTTGCATCGATTCGTTGACCCAGGAATTGACAGTGAGCCCTTCGCCCATCTCCGATTTCTCGTTCGAGAGCGTCTGTCAGGGCGAACCCGTCACCTTCACCAATACCAGCAGCATACCTCCGGCCGGCAATGTCATCGGCAGTTGGGTGTGGGATTTTGGCGATGGGTCGGCTGTCAATACTACAGACTGGGAGCCACAGCACAATTACCAATCGTCCGGCACGTTCGATGTGACGCTCATTACCCGCTCGCTCGATCAGGTATGCACCGACACGTTGGTCGATTCGGTGCGCATCTACCCATTGCCTATCGTGGATTTTTCGTTTGAGAACGTATGCTTCGGGCAGCCTGTTGAATTCGTGAATCTGTCAACAGGCGAGATAAGCAGCTGGAAATGGGAATTCGGAGATCAGACCCCGCCCAATTTCAATGCGAACATCAGCCATACCTATCCTGCACCGGGAACATACACGGTGCAACAGACGGTAACGACCATCTATGGGTGCACAGACGCATTGGAGCAGGATGTGGTCATCTATCCTTCACCTACGCTCGGGTTCACCTACAATGAGGTTTGCGAAGGCGACACGACCCAATTGACCACCACGGCCAGTGTGCCCGCTCCGGGAGCAATAGTGAACTACGGCTGGGACCTTGCCGATGGCAGTCCTCCTGTTGCCGGGCCAAGTGTGGAACATCTGTATGGTTTTGCAGGCAACTTCAATGTGAAGCATTTTGTCATCACAACAGAAGGGTGTGTCGATTCGGTGGTGCAGACCGTGACGGTGAACCCCAATCCAGTGGTCGATTTTGCGGGAGAGCCTACCGAAGGATGTTCGCCACTCTGCGTTGACTTCTACGAGCTGTCGGGCATACAGAGCGGATTCAACGAATATTTCACTTGGGATTTTGGCGATGGAAGCGCCATTGCCCAGCAGATCACAGGTCATTGCTACATCAACAGCACCACCAATGTGGTGGACAGATGGCCAGTTACCCTGACCGTAACATCCAACAAAGGCTGCACTTCGACCCTTACGAAGAACAACTACGTCACCAATTACCCTATACCCATATCGCGGTTCGACCTGACACCAAGGGCCACGAGCATCCTGTTTCCTACCATCAGATTCTCTGACCTTTCGGTAGATGCCGTGCAGTGGCTCTGGTCGTTTGGCGATCTGCAGGTGAACAATACCTCCACGGCCCAGAACCCGGCCTATACCTACTTGGACTCTGGCACCTATGTGATCACGCAAGTGGCCTTCAACGAACATGGCTGCACCGACACGAGCGAGGTGACCATGGTGGTGACACCGGCATTCACCGTCTATATTCCCAATGCATTCACACCCGATGCCAATGGAGTGAATGACCGGTTCATGGTGGAAGGCACCGGCATCATCGGTTTTGTGATGTACGTCTTTGACCGCTGGGGCGAGGAGATCTATTATTCTGAAGATATCGAGGAAGGTTGGGGTGGTGATGTGCGCGGAGGAGGCGATGTGGCCAAGCAGGACAGTTATGTGTACAAGATACAGGTGCGCGACCTCTTCAACAGGACCCATGATTTTCACGGCCGGGTGATGCTTATGAAATAAGGCGGTGAAACGGTTACTCTCCATATTGAGCCTCCTATTGCTCTGCTACGGCAGCCATGCCCAGCTGGTGGTGGACAATACGCTGACAGGTGACCAACTGGTGGACCTCATTGTTGGCGATGGTGTGGTGGTCACCAATGTTGTGCTTACCTGTCCGGACGGGGCGAGCAGTTCGTTTGACGGTTCGGCCACCAATCTTGGCATCAATACGGGAGTGCTGCTCACATCGGGTTCGGCAACGGTGGCAGCCACTGCCAATGGCAATGCAGGTGCTGGCGTGTGCAGCGGTGCCGCTGGCGACCCCAACGTGGAGAGCGTGGCCAACGAGACCACTTATGACGCATGTATCCTCGAATTCGATATCGTTCCTACTTGTTCGGTGGTCAATTTCACGTTCGTTTTCGGGTCGGAAGAATACCCGGAATACATCACACGCGAGTTTGCTGATGCCATGGTCATCACCATATCGGGACCGGGCATAGTTGGCGTGCAGAACATTGCCATGGTGCCCAGCACGGCCACACCTGTGAGCATTCAGACCGTGAACGACAATACCAACAGCGGCTACTATGTGAACAATGGTGGCGGTGCCGTGCAGTATGATGGATTCACGACTCCGATAACGGCATCGGCCAACGTGACATCGTGCGAACGCTACCACATCAAGTTTGCGGTGGCGGATGCGGCCGACTGCATCTTCGACTCTGGACTGTTTCTGGCCGAGAACAGCTTGGACTGTGGTGTGGACAACGCGGTAATGACCGATTTCACAGCGCCTGCCGACCAGCCCATTGAAGGCTGTCGCGATTATGAGATCGAGTTCTGCCGCCAAGGCAGCACTGTTGACCCCTACGACCTGAACATCAGTTTTCATGGAACGGCCACCAACGGAGTGGATTTCACCTTAGTACCGAACACGGTTCCCTTTGCCGCAGGCGAGCAATGCAAGACCGTCACCATTGCGCCTGTGGCCGATGGTATAGTGGAAGGACTGGAGACCATCTTTCTGGTATATGAGGCCATATCGGGCAGCTGCGTGGTGAGCGACACGATCGAGATATGGCTACAGGACGATCAGGGTCTGGTGCCCGATTTCTATCACAATGACGTGTGTGAGGGCAACACGGTTTTCTTCAACAATGCCACAACCATCACACCACCCGCCACGGCCACCGATTTTACATGGAGGATGGGCGATGGCACCGTGGTGACCCAATACAACAACACCCATCTCTATGCCGCCTCGGGCACCTACGATGTATGGCTCATTGCGGGCAGCACAGACGGTTGTGTGGATTCTGTGATGCATCAGGTGAACGTGTATGACTATCCAGAGGCCGATTTCTCGTTGGGTGGCGATGTATGCCTCAGCGTGCCTGCGGTGTTCACCAACAACTCCACTCCATCCACAAACGATGGCCTTGGGCAAGTGAGCTGGAATTTTGGCGATGGCGCCAGTACCACCAGCTGGGATGCGGTGCACACCTATTCGCTGCCCGACACCTTTCCTGTGGTGCTTACCATATCGACCGCCACACTGGGATGCGCCACCGAATTTCGCGACACGATCATTGTATATCCGGCAGTATTCACCGATTTCATCTTCTCGAACGTGTGTTTTGGCAACACGGTGAACTTCGTGAACCAATCGCAGGGCAATGGGGTCTGGGAATGGGACTTTGGCGATGGCAGCCCTATGGAGAATGTTTGGGACGCGGCACACGACTACCTGACTGCCGACACATTCGATGTGCGTCTGGTGGGCATCAGCCCCAATGGATGCAACGATACCACCATTCAACAGGTGT
>JBFYQB010000416.1:0-3277 GCA_041302955.1 Flavobacteriales bacterium | reverse complement strand
GAGGTGCGGAGCGACCTTGACATAAGTTTCTTCGGTAATCAAATGAATACGCTTGAGGTCGGTAAGGTGCCTATAAGAACCATGGCGTTCGCGATAGCTGATGATGGCGCTAACTTGGTTCTTATTGAAATACGGATTCTGTATCAGCTGCTTGAAATCGGCAGTGTTAATATTGATGCGGGTCAGGACCGTAGTATCGATAGTGATAAATGGCAAGATAGCCTGAACACGCATTGAGTCCATACCATATACTTCGTAAAGCTGGTGCACAGAACGGAAACCTCCGAGGCGCTGTCGATATCTGAAGATACGTCTTGCGAAAGCGGGACCAATTCCTCGGAGCGAGGTAAGCTGCAAGGTATCGGCCAAGTTGATATCCACCATTACAGGCGCGGGGCGCTCATAATGCGGAAAAGGCGCTGTTGAACGGGTTTGCGGCAAAGGTGCGATGGATATAAAAGGAAGCAGGTCGAGATAGCGTGCCGAATCCATCATGTACAAGCGAAGCAAATCTTCAGGCCGATAGAATTTAGCGCCCTTGGAACGGTATCGGATTATTGAAGCAGCTTGTTTGGGACTAAAACCAAGACGAACCCAACCCGCGCTGTCGAGCGTATTTGGGTCGAAGGAGAATCGTTCGGCCACATCCCAAGTACTGGTTTGTGGCGGAAAGGAACTGGAATAACCATTATCGGGGCGATGATGGTCAAGAGAATCTATCCTAGTATTGAAGCGCGCGATGGAAGGGCCGAACACCAAAAGCTGAGAACTGTTGTACTGCATCCGAACAACACGAAGGGCCACCGCTGCTGAAATTACCAGAGCGATAAGAACGAGCAGCACTATGAGTCCATTCCTCTCTTTGCGATGGAAAGTGAAATAGTACTTGAGCCACGGTGGTAGGCCGACCATCAGAAATGCCTTTTTCGGAGACAATTAGAACTGGTGAATATAGTAAGAATCATTCCTGTCGTTTGTCCTATCCGGAATACATCCATAAGCGTTCATACCTTCTGCTCAAAAAAACCAACACATCAATCTAAGAAACCCTCATTCATCTATTATGGTCATAGAACTCCTCATTCCTTGCGAGCCATCGTAGCTTTGCACCCCTACACAAGCACCCATGCCCAAACAACGCCCATTGATCCTTGCCACCAACGATGATGGCATAACCGCACCTGGCATTCAGGCCATGGTAAAGGCCGTCCAGTCCTTTGCCGAAGTGGTTGTCGTGGCGCCCGACAGTCCGCAGAGCGGCATGGGTCACGCCATCACACTCAATCGCCCGTTGCGCCTCGACAAGGTGGAATACCATGGCGAGAGCATCGGTTACCAATGCAGCGGAACCCCGGTGGACTGCGTGAAGATCGCCATCGACAAGGTGCTGAAGCGCAGGCCTGACCTCATCATTTCGGGCATCAACCACGGGGCAAACCACAGTATCAATGTCATCTACAGCGGCACCATGTCTGCCGCGATGGAAGGTTGTATCGAGGGCATCCCATCCGTGGGGTTCTCACTGTTGAACTATACGATGACGGCCGATTTCACCGCCTCGCAACATTTTGTGCGAATCATGGTGAAGAACATGCTGTACTTTGGTATGCCGACCGGGACACTGCTCAACGTCAACATCCCTGACCTACCATTGGATGACATCAAAGGCGTGAAGATCTGCCGTCAGGCCAATGCAAAATGGGAAGAGGAATTTGACGAACGGCTCGACCCGCACAAACGCAAATACTATTGGCTGACCGGTGCTTTCAAGAACTACGACAAAGGCACCGACACGGATGTTTGGGCCTTGGAGAACGGCTATGTTTCGGCAGTTCCAGTGCAGTTCGACCTGACGGCCCACCACGCCATGAAACGCCTCAACGATTGGGATTTCGATGGTAAAGGCTGATAGCAAGCTCCTCGGTTTTATTATCGGACTCATCCTGCCCATCATTGGCATCTTCATCTTTTGGGGTGGGGCTTATGGTTCGATCGGTCTTCGCGACATGGGAATCCTACTCACCGAACTGCAGAAACTATCGGCTGTCATTTCAATCGGTCTGCTGGCCAACCTGCCAGGTTTCTTTCTCTTTTATTGGAAGAAGAAGGACGAGAGCGCACGGGGCGTCATCATGGCCACGTTCGTTTACGCCTTCATCATCGTCACGGTCAAATTCATTCTATGAAGCTGTTCGTGGTGGCTGGCGAGGCATCGGGCGACCTGCATGGGGCCAATCTTCTCCGTGCCATCCGCGCAATTGATACCGACATCACATTTCAAGGGTTCGGAGGCCCACGCATGGCGGCCGCGGGCATGATTGTCCTCCGAGGTCTCGACAAACTGGCCTTCATGGGGTTCAGCGAGGTGGTGAAGAACCTCGGAACAGTCCTCCAGAATTTCTCCATCGCGAAGAAGGCCATTCTTGCCGATAGGCCCGATGCCCTGTTGCTCATCGACTATCCCGGATTTAATCTGCGCCTTGCAAAATGGGCGAAGAAGCAAGGGATTCCCGTCCTTTATTATATCGCCCCACAGGCATGGGCATGGAAGGAATCGCGTGTCAAGGCGATGCGCAGAGATATTGACCGCCTGATGGTGATTCTTCCCTTCGAACGGGAGTTCTTCGGCAAGCATGGTATCAATGCGGATTTCGTTGGGCATCCACTTCTCGATGAAATATCGAAATCGGATATCGGAAATGCGCGTGGTGAACAGAGGAAGATCATAGCGTTGCTTCCCGGGTCAAGAGCGCAAGAAGTGAAAAGCATGCTGCCGGCCATGTTCGCGGTGCGTAAGGATTTTTCGCAGTACAGGTTTGTGATCGGCAAGGCGCCTGGGCTTGATGCTTCATTGTATAAGGATGTTACAGGCACTTCCGATGTGGAACTGTTCGAAGGTGGTACACAGGCCCTCTTGCGGATGGCCGATGCCGCACTGGTCACTTCGGGCACCGCCACCCTTGAGACCGCCCTGCTGGGTGTGCCGCAGTTGGTGTGCTATCGTGGCAACGCCCTATCGGTGATGCTGGCGCGAAAGCTTATCAAGGTGAAATACATCTCACTTGTCAACCTCATTCTGGACCGAGAGGTGGTGACAGAGCTCATCCAAGACGACCTCAATCGAGACAATATCACCACCAAACTCGCTTCGCTGCTTTCTTCAGATGGCAGGGAGCAGGCGCAACGCATCAAGGATGAGCTTTGGAACAGACTGAGTGGTGCAGGAGCTTCGGCCAACGCGGCCCGCATCGTGGTAGATGCATTGAAGAAACAGTCA
>JBFYQB010000415.1:0-3676 GCA_041302955.1 Flavobacteriales bacterium | reverse complement strand
GCAAAAGCTTTTCGCGTTCAAAGATGTCGGCTTCGTGAAATGTGAAGCCTTGGTGGGTAAGCAACAACGCCAGACGGTCGTGCTTGAGCCGAACATCATAATAGGTGTTCATGTTGTCGATGCCGATCACTTGTTGCCCACGGATAAGCAGTGTTTGGCACACATGAAACCCGATGAACCCCGCTGCGCCTGTGACAACTACATGTGATATGCTCATAATGCGGAAAATCGTTGTATCAAACCAGATTCATTTCTTTGGCTTTGAGTTTTATTAACGGTCAGAATTCCCTTCCCAGTTTGGTCTGTCTTCATTATCTGGCCACGGCAGTAGTTCTATCTTTACGCACAAAGCCTATGGTTCAAAACCGTTCAAAAGTAGGCGGTTGCGGCTTTTGACGGCCTAACCTATTTTAAATAGGTACATGTTCAAAGTTGCAATTTGTCGAATTCGCTTCATCACATTGAAACATAAGGAAAGTAAGATGCCTCTGATGATAAGCGCTTCCAAAAAAAATGTGCTTTGCCTCATTGGTTCCTTAGCCATAGTTCTATCCGTATTCGTACTTCTTCGCTATCAATGGTGGCTGTTTGGAAGTCTAAGCTTGTTTCGGGTCTGGTACGCACATTTCGGAGTCGCAATTTGGATCATCAAAAGCATTCTTGCTTCTATCGTAGCGCTGGCCGATCTCGTTATGGTTGGTCTGGCACTATTTCGCGTTGGGCCATACCTAATGGCAAAAGGCAAAACCCATGGTCAGCTGATCAATGGGTGCTGGGTGGCCGTAATCTACTTATCTATATCGTTTAACGTGGGTGAGGTTCATCCATTTTCAACGCTCCCCATGTATCATAGAATTAAAGACGATGCCTTTCTGTTCTATATAGAGGATGAAAATGGTGCGACCATTCCGCTACAGAATGTTGGCATTATCCCAAGCGCCTTCATTAACAAGCATTTTGACACCTACCTAAACCAGAACAAGACTTCGTTTGAAGCGCTAAGCGACAATCCGACTGAACTACGGAAAGTTGGTAGATACATCTTCGACAAAACCATAGATAAAGGCAAGGCTGAAAAACTTGGATGTGAACTCATTAGGATGCGACTAATGCACTGTCACATTGCTTCCGATTCATGTGAGAACATAGTATTGTATGAGCAGGCATACTGACGCATTCTGGAGTGCCAAGTACTCTGATCTTGAGTGGCGGTTGATGAAAATTGTTTTCATCACAGGGTGGTTGCTCATGGTATCGTTCATCTATTCCAGTCTGACGGGCGTGACAGACCCAAAAGGAATCTGCGCCCTTATAGATTGCACCTTGCTTCCCTCCAAAGGAATTCAAAGTGCTGTCTATCTGATCTTGTTCATTTTCGCCGTACTCTATGTTTTCGAAAAATATATGGTGGCTTCCCTGCTGTTTTTGGCGGGGCTTTCCATCCTTGTCCTCAGTGCAGGGGAAGCAAACGGAATTGCAAGTAGGAGTGAACTGCTTTCTGCTGTTCTCATTGCACAGCTGCTCGCCTATTTGAAACACTCCATTACAAAGGACCGCCTCTCCCTGCAACAGGACCGGATAAGGTATAGCATTCAGATAATATCGGCAGCCTATGTGCTGTCAGCGCTGAGCAAGTTGAAGTCTTCCGGCATTTTCTGGATTTTTAACCACAAGCAGCTTGCCATCAACGCCAAGGTCAGTGTACTTCGATTTCAAGCAGATTTCAATTTTGAGTTCGCTGAGCGATATTCAAACTGGGCATACGGGTTCTTTCTTAATCACCCCAATGTTGTCGCGGCAATATTGTTGATCACCTTGCTGATTGAAGGAGTTGCGTTTGTTTGCTGGTTTGGAAAAAAACCCTCCATAATTTATGGTCTGATTTTATTCCTGTTTCATTTAGGAATCTTCCTGATGATGTTCGTATTTGTCCCGCCCATACTCCTATGTGTGTTCGTATTCGTTATCAACGGGCCATTTTTGATGTACAAAGTGCTCGAAAATTTGACATCAATACACAAACTAAGATCATTCAAGTTCATTTGATCTCAAGATAAATTGAAGAAGACTTGCCTTTTTCGAATCCACCCAAGGGTCTGTCTTGAAAATCCAATATTTGCCTTTAGAGGATTTTGAAAATGACGACCTTCCTTTCTAAATGTCTCGTGACCAAATTGTAACCCTTCAATCTTTGCGCTTGGAATTCATTTTAAAGACCTTCATGGCCTGACTGTTTCTGCCCACCAAGATCAACGGGCCTTTGGCGGTTGTATTCACCACTTCGACAAACCTACAGTCGCCTTCTGTCTCAAATCCTGACCGGCCACTCAGAATGGTTTCAAACCCGCCTTTGCCGTTGCCTTTCAGAATCAGCCCCTTCTGAGCGGTATAGCGGCCCCGTTCGACTTCGGGCGTGAAAAAATTCCCGACCACAAGAATGTCTGCGTTGCCATCAGCATCCATGTCCATCACCTTCATGTCCATAATAGGCGATACTTGGGCCCAGAACGGAAGAGGCTTGACCTTGAACTCCAGATTGCCCCGATTCTCACAATAGACCGATGTGGTGGTGTGGGCCACGCGATGAAAGCCGCTATTGAGCATTTCATCTCCAAAAATGTCGTACATCGTGGCTTTTGCAAAACTGCTGTAGCGGTAGTACTTCTTTGCCAGACCACCGATGCGCATCCGGAGTGCGTTCAGTTGTTTTGTTGGATACACCTTGCCCTGATGCGAAACGGCCGTGATGATGTCCATTGTGCCATTGCCGTCAAAATCATTGGCAAAAATTTCTAACGGGTCGTTGGCTGCGGGTTTGTAACGCGTGTTCTGACCCAGATTGCCAAAAACGAAATCCATTTTGCCGTCTTTGTTGAAGTCTCCTTCTGCAATGCTGGTCCAAAATCCACTTGATCCTTCCAGCCCTTGGATCCTATCGCTGACGTTCTTCAACTTGCCATTGTCATAGGCAAAGAACTGAGGGGCCATGTATTCTCCGACCACGATCAGGTCTAAGTGGCCATCGCCATTGAAATCTGTCCACGTGGCATCGGTCACCATGCCAATGGATTTTAGCCCAGAGGCGAATTGGTCTGTGACATCGGTGAACCACTTTCCATTCTTATAGGTCAGTAGGAATGATGCCGGTGTAAATGGATAGTGCCATGGCTTGACACGCCCGCCAATGAAGACCACTTGCATAGAATCGATGGTTCCAACTTTGACCACCGAGGCGCTGGAACGAACGCCCGTATTGAACTTTGAGAATTTGCCCCCTCCCTGATTGAGGTAGTAGCGATGCACGTAGAAGTCGGAGGCATCGGGCTCCTCATTTCCACCAACGGCAACAAAAATATCGTTGAGGCCATCCTTGTTGATGTCAAAAACGGCGATGCTGGCATCCTCCTTCCCTTGGTCTTCCGCTGCGAATGTGGTGTCCATCTCGAATCTTTCGGAGGCGGTCTGATAGAAGATAGTGGTAGACTGACCCGAAGATCCCCCGATCACCACGTCATCCATGCCATTGCCATCAATGTCGCCAACGGCAACACAGGGGCCGATGCGCGAATACAGCTGAGGCAGTAGGAAATTCTGTTCAAAATCGTTGTACTGGTTCTCCTCATGGACAAACTTCAGATCGGTGTCGGCAGGCACGACCATTTTCACATCCGCTTTG
>JBFYQB010000414.1:0-3446 GCA_041302955.1 Flavobacteriales bacterium | reverse complement strand
TAGCCAACGGAGGTGATAAGCACTGACACGGCAATGAACCCGAACCAGAAACTGCCAAGGTAGCGCACCGAAAATATCAGTAGCGTCAAGCAGGTGAGCAGCGCTGCAATGGCCGATGGTAGCCTTATGGCAAGCTCGTTGACCCCGATAAGCTTCATCAGCCCAGCCTGACACCAGATCATCAAAGGGGGCTTGGTATTCCACATATCAGGCTGCCCGTTGAAATGGGTGACGATGAGGTCACCATCCTTCATCATCTCATAAGCATTGATCGCCAGTCGAGATTCGTCCCACAGGCGCAACGGAAGCGTATCGAGATGACCGAACAGCGGCACGGCAATCATGGCCAGCAGCACGATAATGCCCAGTATCGTGTTTTGCCAAGGCTTTTGGGTCTGCACCATTTACCTCAGTGCCTGTTGTGTAGTTGGTATGGGGCCATCTGAGTGCAAATGTCAGTGCATTCCATATTCCCGTTCCACCTTGGCGATACGGACACGGTAGTCGGTATACCAATGCGCCTTGCCCTGTTGCTTAGCCTGCATATGCTTGGCATGGCGCGCCCAGTTGCCAATACTCTCCATGTCGCGCCAATAGAGCACCGTGACGCCAAAGCCATTGGCATCGCGCAGCGATTCGGAACCGATGAAACCATCGAATTCGACAGCCTCGGCATAGAGTTCCTCGTTCATCTGGGCGTAGCCATCATCTACATTGGAGCGTTGAGACGTGAAGACAACCGTGAAATAGGGTGGGGAAGGGGTCTTACAAATAGACATGGCGAGGGTGTTGAAGGTTTGCGAAGTTAATGGGCCGCGGCTCTGGCAGTAAGCATCTTGGGGCTTTACTCTTCCTGCCAACTGTTGCCTTTCATTACCTGCCAGAGTGGGCCTTTGCCAAAAACATAAGTGATGGTGCGGGAGCTTCGCACCTCATGATGGTCGAAGGCACGGATGCGGTAGAAATCGTCATAGGCTCCGTTTGCAAGAAACAGCTCGGTCCTGCTTCCAGTATTGTCCCTGTCTTCGATGAGATAGGTTTCGCTGAATGGGGTGCTGAGGTAATAGTTGATGGTCAGAATGCCCGCCATCAATAGCGGGGCTATGCCGAACATGCTGAGGATAAGGCCATCCGTAAGGTCGAGGCGCAACTTTTCTCTGAACATGTAAAGCCCAAGAAAGCCAACTGCCCAGAAAAACACCAGCCATCGACTGGCTGATAGCAGCGGTATGAGCGTTATCTCCAACAGGAAATAGATGATGAACGCGCAAATGAAAAAGAGCGGTATGAGGGTAATGTAGCCCTGCGCATCCTGACCACCACCAGACACGGGCTGCCATAGCGTTGCCGCAGCTTTGCTCGGTTGTTGGGGCGAGTATGGTGCGGGGCGATTGTTCATGCAGATGCAAAGGTGGAATTTTCCGCGTTGTGCCATGAACTTGGCCCAATGGTCACTGGTCAGAAGATGTACAGTAGAGATGACGCCTCCGACCATAAGGATATTTCAGCATGATCATATGCCAAAAACGGTTTGGTATAAAGCTATACTGCATAGATGTAGACCAATATTGGTGATGAATAAAAGCGTTCAAAATACTATTACACCAATATTGGTGATGAACAAAAGCAGATTACAATACACTACACCAATATTGGTGATGAATAAAAGCATATTGCAGAATAGTACACCAAAAATGGTTTTTAATAAAAGCAGACTGCAACATGCTACACCAATATTGGTGTAGCATGTTGCAGTATTACATCTAATATCACCAATATTGGTTTTAACGTTTGTCAAAAGGATTCTTATCATTTTTCCGTGCGGAAGGCTGTTATTCGATTGTTCGGCAGTTGGCAGGGGGGGCACATCTGGATTGTATCAAAGCACTATTTTTAGTGGCCCCCAAAGCAAAACAGTGTTTGAAATATCCTCATGCAATGAATCCGGTAGAAACATACATCGCAGGCTTTGATGTTGAGGTCGGGCAACGGCTTGGGCAATTGCGGCAGTTGTTCTTTGATGTGGTGCCTGACACGCAGGAAAGCATCCGCTACAACATGCCGGCATTCACGGTGGGCAGGCATCATCTGTATTTCGCGGCCTATAAGAAGCATATCGGGTTCTATCCTATCTACGGTTTGCCCACATTGGAGCCTCAGCTCGCAGCGTATAGAGCCAAGGGCACGAAGGACACGTTGCATTTCGCGCATGCACAACCTTTGCCCATCGCCCTTATCCGGGCCATTATTATTGCCAAACGTGCCATTGACAACGAACCATTAGCGCTATGAACCTTGACAACTTCATCACCGGCCAGACCGGGCTGGTCCATTTCATTGCATCAATGCTGGCATTGCTGCTGGGCTCAGCGGTACTCTTCATGCCCAAGGGTACAGCGCAGCACAGACTTGTGGGCAAGCTCTATGCCCTTTGCATGCTGGTGGTGCTGGCCACCGCCTTTATGATCTATCGCCTTTTTGGTAAATGGGGCATTTTTCATTGGACGGCCCTCATCAGCTCACTGACCTTACTTGCTGGGCTGCTGCCCATTTATCTTAAGCGTCCTGCCGAAAACTATGTCTCGCTGCATTTCAGTTTCATGTATTGGAGCGTTATGGGCGTGTATGCGGCCTTTGTGGCCGAAACCATGGTGCGCATGCCCAAGGTGGTGGTGCAGAGTGGTATTCCCAACAGCGTTTTCTACACTATGACGGGCATAGGTACGGCTGTGGTCATGGGGCTGGCCGTATTCTTCTTTTTGCGTTTGCATCCCAAATGGGACTTGAGATTCGGCAGGCGCAAGAAGTGATCCAAGGCTTCAAGGCCCAATGCTGCATCAGGGAACATCATCGGCCAGCAGGCCAAGACTGTGGATAGTGGTGAGTGCCGCCTTCTGGTTGTCGGTCAATAGGCTGATGTAGGTGGTCTGCGCATCTATGTATCCGATCTCGCGGGCATTGACCATGAAGAGGGAACTTTCCCCAGCATCAAACTTCTGGCGTTCTCCGGCCAGCAGTGCCGCATTGTCGGCAACGGTGCGTTCGTAGAGCAAAGCCTGCTCGCGCGAAGTGGCCCAGATATTCATGGAGGCATTGACCTTGTAGTCTATCTGCGCCCTTTGGTCGAGCACGAGCAGGTCGGCCTCTTGCAGTTTCATGTCGGCCAAGCGAAGGGCACCACGCTCTTTGCGCAACGGAATGGGCATGCTGAACTGCACGCCCCACTTGAAGTTGTTGGGAGAAAAGTTGGCCAAGGTGCCATCGCCCACCACTTGGTTCAGTGCGTTGTATTTCAGGTCGAGCTGTGGTTTCAACTGCTCCACCTTCATGCGCCTGTCCATCTTGAGCTGGTCTATCTCATAGCGGTACTGGTTAAGGTATGGATGGTCGTTGATGAGGCTGTCCAGTCTGTCCATCGGTATGTTGTCCATCACACCATTGCGTAT
>JBFYQB010000413.1:0-13489 GCA_041302955.1 Flavobacteriales bacterium | reverse complement strand
CGTTAGGGTCTATGCTCATGCAATTGTCGTTGAGCACCACGAGCAGGTTGCTGTTCTCCACTCCTGCATGGTTCAGCCCTTCGAAGGCCATGCCGCCTGTCATGGCTCCATCGCCAATGACCGCAATGTGCTGGCGGTTCTTATCGCCCTTGATGCGCGATGCCACGCTCATGCCCAAGGCGGCAGAGATGGATGTGCTGCTGTGACCTACGCCAAAGGTGTCGTATTCGCTTTCCTTCCGCTTGGGAAAACCGCTGATGCCCTTGTAGATGCGGTTAGTGTGGAAGACGTCTCTGCGGCCGGTGATGATCTTGTGTCCATAGGCCTGATGACCCACGTCCCACACCAATTGATCATAAGGTGTATTGAAAACATAGTGAATCGCAGTGGTCATCTCCACCACACCTAAGCTTGCGCCAAAGTGGCCTCCACGCTGGGAAACGATATCGATGATGTACTGACGGAGATCGCCACAGAAGGCTTCAAGCTCCTCCTCTTTCAGTTTCCTGAGATCTGCCGGAAAGTTGACCCGAGCGAGGAGGCGGCCCGGTACAAAGGGATTCTTCTCCACCTCTGTTATCCTATGGTTAAGCCGTCAAAGATAGCCAAATGAAGTATGCAGGTGGTTCGAGCTGATAGGGATAGCTACGGCCCAACAAATTTTGGGAGAAAACGGCCCAAAGCGCCTGGATTGTTCACTCCTCCAATATGCCCAACTTGCTACAGGCCTCCTTGGCCGCCAGTTGCTCCGCCTCTTTCTTCGCCCTGCCTTTGCCCTTACCCATCACCTGTCCATCGATAAGGAGGTCTGCCTCAAAGTGTGGTTCTCCTTTGCGTTGCGTCATGGCCACCATCTCGAAAACATATTGTGACCTATGCTTCTGGCAATACTCGATGATCTTGCTCTTGAAATTTGCATCCTCCTTCAGCAGTTTCTCCAGGTCGATATAATTATCAATCAGTCGATTGACAACGAATTGTTCCGTCAGATCGAATCCTCTATCGAGGAACACCGCACCTACAAGGGCTTCCAATGCATCACCTCCAAGAGAGGAATCGCCCTTGTTGAGCGAATTCTCCTTTTTCACCAATTCGCGTAAGCCGAGTTTCTTCGCCAATCCGCCAAGATTCTTCCTGCTTACGATCTTTGAGCGTGTTTCGGTCAGAAAGCCCTCAGATTCGAATGGGAACCGCTTAAACAGATACTTGGCCGCTACAGCACCAAGTACAGCATCTCCCAGAAATTCCAACCGTTCATTGCTCAGTGGAATACCGTCTTTCACAATAAGCCCTGCAGAACTATGCGTCAGCGCAAGGTGGTAAAGCGCCATGTTTCGTGGCTGAAATCCAAGGATATTCCGAAGATTTTTGCGCAGTTCCTTGTCCTTGCCAGAGAACTGCTGAAAAAAGACGAGCAACTCGTTGAGGCGTGACACCATGGGCTATTCAACATCCAGCCGCATAGAACGGCATACCTTCATTTGCCAACGAACTTCTTCACGATCAGTGAGGCATTATGGCCTCCGAAACCAAAAGTGTTGCTCAAAGCGGCATTCACCGTGCGCTGCTGAGGCACATTGAAGGTGAAGTTGAGCATTGGATCGAACTGTGGATCGTCAGTGAAATGATTTATCGTAGGTGGCACAATGTTGCTATGCACTGCCATCACACAAGCAATGGCCTCAATAGCTCCTGCCGCACCCAGCAAATGGCCTGTCATGCTCTTGGTAGAGCTGATATTGAGGTTGTAAGCACTTTCACCGAATACGGAAAGAATGGCCTTACTCTCAGCAATATCGCCCAGTGGAGTGCTGGTGCCGTGCACATTGATATAGTCTATCTCTGACGGCACAAGACCTGCGTCCGCAAGCGCACTGCGCATCACGTTGGTAGCGCCCAAACCTTCGGGATGAGGCGCGGTAATGTGGTGTGCATCGGCACTCATACCTCCGCCCACAATCTCGGCATAGATGCGTGCACCGCGTTTCAGGGCATGCTCAAGTTCTTCAACGATGAGACAGCCAGAGCCTTCGCCAAGCACAAACCCGTCCCTATCAAGATCAAATGGCCGAGAAGCCGTGGCAGGCGAATCGTTACGCTCAGAAAGCGCCTTCATGGCATTGAATCCTCCTACTCCTGCTTCGTTCACCGCTGCCTCAGAGCCTCCAGAAACGAAGATATCCGCTTTGCCCAAGCGTATGTAATTGAAAGCATCAATAAGCGCATTGGTGCTTGATGCGCAAGCAGAAACGGTGGTGAAATTCGGCCCGCGTAGGTTCCATTTCATGGAGATGTGGCCCGAGGCGATGTCCGCGATCATCTTGGGGATGAAGAACGGATTGAAGCGCGGAGTGCCATCGCCTTTGGCAAACTCAGAACATTCGTCATAGAAGGTCTTGAGTCCACCAATGCCCGAACCCCAGATAACGCCAGAACGGTCGTGGTCTATCTTGGTCTCGTCAAGGCCTGAATCGGCCCACGCTTCGGTTGCCGCTACAATGGCATAATGAGAATATGGGTCCAACTTACGGCCTTCCTTACGGTCGAAATGGTCGAATGGATCGAACCCCTTCACCTCACAGGCGAATTTGGTCTTGAATTTCTCGGTATCGAAATGGGTAATGAGCGCTGCACCGCTAACGCCATTGCGCAGCCCAGCCCAATAGGCATCCAACGTATTGCCTATGGGTGTAAGGGCGCCCATGCCCGTTATCACAGCCCGTTTGAGTTCCATGTCACTTTTCAAAGAAATACCCGCTGCCTGCGTTCATTATCAACGACAAGCAGCGGGTATAATTAATGGATCGGAAGAGCGACCAGATTACTTGGCGTTCCCCTCGATGTACTTGATGGCCTCACCAACGGTGCCGATGTTCTCGGCCTGATCGTCAGGGATGGCAATGTTGAATTCTTTCTCGAACTCCATGATAAGCTCAACCGTATCGAGCGAATCTGCACCGAGGTCATTGGTGAAGCTTGCTTCAGGGGTGACCTCGTTTTCGTCAACGCCAAGTTTGTCAACAATTATGGCCTTGACACGAGATGCGATATCAGACATTTTAATCGGCTTTAAGTGAATTTTTTGGAGCTGCAAACATAAGAAAATTACATATCGGCAATTTGCGAACCGATCGATAGGCCATCTCGTCTTTGGGTCTGAACCAAATGATGCGCATGTGCGTTAACATCATTTCTGATTGTCATTCAACGCTGTCGGGCCGTCCCGCGGTCATTTGGTTAGCTTTGCGGCCCATCCAGTAATCTCCCTAATGCGAACAATATTCTCAGCTGTCACCGCAGGAATCGCCTTGATGTTCTCTACTGTGGCATACGGACAGGAAACATGGACTCTTCAGCGTTGTTTGGAGTATGCCAAGGAGAACAATATCCAGCTCAAGCAGTCGGAAATCAACAAGCAATCGGCAGAATTAGGGAAGAAGCAGGCTTTTGCGGTCATGTTTCCAGACCTGAATGCCAACGTAGGTTACAACAGTAATTTCGGAAGGAGCATTGACCCGGGTACTAACTCGTTTGTAAACCAGACGGTCAATTCCAACAATTTCTGGTTAGGTACCGGTGTAACGCTTTTCAACGGTTTCAGATTGTTGAACTCCTTCAAACAGTCGCAAATAGATGTTCTCGCAGCTACTTATGACATGCAGGGACTGAGCAATGACATCAGTATGAATATTGCTTCCGCATTCATGCAGGTAATGTTCAATGAAGAGCTGCTGGCAGTGTCGCAAGAGCGCTTCTCATCAACCAAGGACCAGGTGGAACGCACAAGGAAGCTTGTAGATGCTGGTTCGCTGCCTATGGGCAACCTTTTGGATGTAGAGTCACAACTTGCAAGCGATCAATTACAAGTGGTCAATGCCGAAAACGCCATACAGACTGCCATCGTGGCGTTGAAGCAGCTTCTGAATCTTCAAACAGATGAACCTTTTAAGATAGAACGTCCACCGGTCGATCTTCCGTTGGCGGACATCTCAGCATCCACGGTGCGTGGCATTTATGAGAAATCGCTCGAGAATTGGCCGCAGATAAAAGCACAAGAGACCAAGGTACTCAGTGCACAACGAGGTGAGCGTATCGCATTTGCAGGGTATACCCCTTCGCTGAGGGCCACTGCATCAGTAAGTACGCTTTACTCCAGTTCTTACAAGGATTATGACCTCGTTACCTTCGAAGCCTTTGATATTGCCTATGGCGACCAGCTTGATAGGAACCTTAGTCAAAGTGTGGGTCTTTCGCTCAGTATCCCAATATTCAATGGCCTTCAAAGTCGCACAGCAATGGGCCGCTCGCGTCTTAGCCGCATCAACACAGAACTTCAATTACAGGACACGAAGAATCAATTGTACAGCTCGGTGCAGCAGGCGTATAATGATGCGACAGCGGCCAACCGTCAGTTTGAGGCGAGCCAAAAGAGCGTGGCCGCTGCCGAACGTGCATTCTCTTATGCGGAACAGCGCTTTGCCGTTGGGGCGATGAACAACGTAGAGTTCAACATAAGCCGAAACAATCTGGCAATAGCGCGTTCCGAACTGCTCAGAGCAAAATACGACTATCTCTTCCGGTCTAAGGTGCTCGATTTCTATCAAGGCAAACCACTATCCTTCTCTTCAGACCTATGAACAAAAAACGTACGCTCATCATACTCTCCATTGCAGCAGTTCTACTCGTGATAGTAGCTGTGGTGGCCAAAAAGAAGGGATTGGTCGGTGCTGCCCCAGCTATCGAGGTCACAACGGAAGTCGCTGATAATCGAGACATTACCGAAACAGTATCTGCCAGTGGCAAGATTCAGTCTGAGGTGGCAGTGGCAATTAGCCCCGATGTAGCAGGCGAAATCATGTATCTCCCTGTAAAAGAGGGTGACAAAGTGAAAGTGGGCCAACTGTTGGTCAAGATCGATCCAGATATTCAGCAATCGAACGTTGAGCGTTTACAGGCCTCACTCAATACCAGTAAGGCCAACCTTGCCAATTCTCAATCACGACTCACGCAGACGGAGTCACGATTGGTGAACTCAACGGCAAGCTATGAGCGGACCCGAAAACTGTTTGCGGACAAAGTGGTTTCTCAATCCGACATGGATGTGGCGAAAAGTGAGTTTGAAGTGGCGAGCAGCGAAGTGGATGCAGCACGCCAGAGTGTAGAGGCCAATAGATTCACAGTAAAGAGTGCTGAGGCCGGCCTGCGCGAAGCCAATAAGAACCTGACCCGCACCGAGATCTACTCGCCTGTGTCGGGAACTGTGTCAAAACTGAATTTTGAAAAGGGCGAGCGCGTAGTGGGCACCTCTCAAATGGCTGGATCGGACATTATGACCATTTCCAACCTGAATGAAATGGAGGTATTAGTAGAGGTCAACGAAAACGACATTATTCGTGTAGGGCTGGGCGACAGCTGTGATGTGGAAGTGGACGCCTATCTCGGTGAGACGTTCAAAGGTATCGTGACCAGCATAGCCAATTCGGCCAAATCGGATGAAATGGGCACCGATCAGGTGACAAATTTTGAAGTGAAAGTTCGACTCATAAGAGAATCCTACGCTCACCTTGAGAACACCAAGCTTCCTGGTTCTTCTCCTTTCCGTCCCGGCATGTCGGCCACGGTGGACATTAAGACCCGCACGGTGAAGAAGGCTCTTGCCATACCAGTGCAAGCCGTTACCACCCGAAGCGCTGCCGAACTTACTGCAGATGCGGATGATGAAAAGTCGGAAACCCCAGCATCGGATGATGCTGAGGAAAGCGAAATCGTTATTGCAAAGGATGCTGTAGAAGTCGTGTTCGTAAACAATGGCGGGATTGCATTGATGCGTCAGGTAAAGACCGGCATTCAAAACAGCGAGCATATTGAGATTCTTAGCGGTCTTGAAAAAGGCGATGAGGTAATCACGGCTCCTTATCGGGCCATCGCCAAAAAGTTGAAAAATGGTGATAGCGTGAAAGTGGTCTCGCAAGAAGAACTCTTTTCTACCGATGAAGAGGTGGAAGAAAAGGAGTAGCGCATTTTGCCACGCATTCTTCATATAGAAAGTTCTACCCTCACATGTTCGGTAGCATTGGCCAATGATGGGCTACTACACGCTTTGCGTGAAAGTCACGACACATCGTATTCTCATTCGGAGAAACTGACTGGTTACATACAGGAAGTACTTGACGAAGTCGGTATGAAACCGGATGAACTGGATGCGGTATGTGTTTCTAAAGGCCCAGGGTCCTATACTGGACTGCGCATAGGTGTATCTGCTGCAAAAGGATTATGCTATGCCCTGGGTATTCCACTACTTGCGGTCGATTCTCTGCGAAGTCTGGCATATTGGACGGTGAACCATCTGTCTGAAAAAGAAAAGGCCAACCTGAAAAGTATCCGACCAATGATCGATGCCAGAAGAATGGAGGTCTACACGGCTGCCTACGATTTACTTGGAAGGATGACGGAGCCCATCACCGCAACAGTGATTGACGAAGCCTCTTTCACCGAAGAACTGAAAAATGGCCCTGTATTATTTGTGGGAGACGGTGCTGAGAAATGCCGAAACCATCTTGATCATGCCAATGCGCGTTTCCTCACCGATGTGAACCCCAGTGCCCAGGGCATGTTCGCGCTTGCTGAAGTTCTTCTGGCCACGCCCTCCATAGAAGATGTTGCATACTTCGAGCCCTACTATTTGAAGGATTTTGTTGCTGGGGTGAAAAAAACAACTACCTGATTTCGTATCGGTTTACTCGCAGTTAAAAATCTGTTTTGCGCGTTCTGAAAACTTTTTACTTTTGCCGCCCGTTCTTGGCCCATGGTGTAACTGGCAACACGTCTGATTTTGGTTCAGAAGAGTCTAGGTTCGAGCCCTAGTGGGCCAACAAGAACATAAACCCCGACAGCTTGTCTGCTCGGGGTTTTTTGTTGTCCTCCTTTGACCTTCGAGGCGCTTCGTAGCAAACTATATTTGTCCCAAACAATCCCATTGTCATGACTGACGAACGCATCGATTCCAACCGAGCACCTGAACCGGTAGGTCTTTATCCCCATGCACGTAAAGTGGGCAACCTACTATTCCTTTCGGGTGTCGGACCTCGAGAGCGCGGTAATAAGAAGATTCCCGGTGTGGAACTGAATGAGGATGGCACCATCTCAACCTATGATATTGAGGCGCAATGCCATTCGGTGTTCAAGAATGTGAGATTGATTCTGGAAGATTCCGGGTCCAACTGGGACAACATCGTGGATGTAACCGTCTTTCTTACGAATATGAAAGACGATTTTAAAATATACAATCGCGTCTATGCCGAGTATTTCAAACAGAACTTGCCTTGCCGCACTACTGTTGAGATAAACTGCCTTCCCACCCCGATCGCGATAGAGCTTAAGGTCATTGCAACCATCTGATCACATTTCGGCAACTTAAATCGCATCTCTTCGTAAATCGGCCTCCAACAAAGGGATCGATCACCCTGAGTTTGTGCGGCATTTGAGACCAACATTACTTTTTGTATGCTTCTTTACGTTGCTGTGCCTCCAAACGGCTTGGGCACAGCAATACCCCATGCGTACATATTCCACCGAGTCCGGGCTTAGCAATTCCAGAATATCGGCTATCGTTCAGGATCATCAGGGGTTTCTATGGGTAGCAACTTCATCTGGCGTGAGTCGCACAGATGGCCGCACCTTTAAGAACTATACTCCCAAGCAGGGTTTGGCGGGCGATAAGGTGACCTCCTTGGCCGTGGATGGTCAGAACCGTATCTGGGCTGGGCATCAGGGCTCAGGCATTTCCATCATTGGACACGATACCATTATCATTATCAATGAATCGGCCGGTCTAGTGAACAATGAGGTCAATGCCCTGCATTACAGCCAGGACGGAAAAATGTGGGTTGGAACCTTTGCCGGCATCACTGTATTCGATGGGCTGAAAGGACAAAGCTATAGCACAGCAAATGGGCTGTCTGCAAATAACATCCGCGCATTGGCCGAAGACGCAAGTGGCCAAATGTGGATCGGGACTTTTGGCGCAGGCATCACCTTGGCAAAGGGGCGAAAATTCTACCCTTTTATGCAAGATGAAGCGCTTCCCAACATGTACATTACTGATCTGCACGCCACTGAAAATGGCATGTTGATAGGAACGATGGACGGTGCATTTCATCATCAGAACGGGACTATTGCCACATTGCTTTCGGCCGTAGGCCAAGTAAACACGGTAATGCAATCAGGCGAATCGTTATGGTTCGGGACATTCTCGGGCCTTGCCCGCCTGTTGGATGATGCCACCTTGTTGATAAGCGACAAGAACGGACTTCCAAGCAATGAGATGACCTGCCTTTTCTCCGATATGGAAGGCAATTTATGGGTTGGAACTGCAAAAGGGCTAGTAAGGATAGGCGATCTGGCTTTGACATATTATCCGGCCAATGCCGAGCAGGCATTGGAACCCAATGGCCTATTCAAGGATAGTAAAGGTCTGTTGGTAGCTGCCAACAGTTTGGGCGGCATAATGCGAAGAGAGAACGGGTTCTTTGTCCCTGCGTTGGACGATCCCGATATCAATGACCATGTCATTGGTCCTATTGCAGAAGACCTAGGGCAGACGCTTTGGTTCGGTACCAAAGACTTCGGAGGCCTTTTTCAGTGGGATGGTAGGAGAGTCTACAACTATTCGGACGCCTTCGGCCTTGTGGACAACAATATCAACTGCTTGTTGAGAGTCAACAGTGGTGAGGTCTTTATCGGAACTCCCAGCGGACTCAGCTCGATGTCAAACGGAGAGTTTGCCATCATTCCCATGATGGATGAACCGGGCACGGAACACATCACGTCCATGCTGAACACCTTAGATGGACGATTGATTATCGGTTCTCTGGACGGAACACTGTCTCAATATGTGGATGGCGCTGTGCGAACCATTGACACTGAGATTAAAATAGACGCCCCAATCAATCATCTCAGTGAAACAAAAGAAGGTATCTGGGTGGCCACAGAAGGCAATGGTGCATTTCTGCTTAATGGCGACCGGTTGATCCATTTTGGGGCCAATTCGGGTATACCAGACCTCAATGTGCGCAGCATAATGAGTGTTGGCAACGACCTTTTTGCCGGCACTTCAAGCGGCATATTCCGTCTCATGGTAGGAGATACCAATGTGGAATTTCAAAGCATTGGAGCAAATCATCAGATAGGACTGTTGGAATGCCGTGCTGGGTCGATACTTAAAGAGGGTTCTAAGGTCTGGTTCGGCACCTCCAAAGGCGTGGTTTGTGTCAAAGCACGAGAAATCCGCAAACGCCTGGCACCACCAAAACTTTACTTTGAGGGGCTGCAATTGTTCTATCACACGGTGAACTGGGGCGAACGCGGTCTGGAGACCGATACTGCGGGCATGCCAACGGAACTTGTTCTTGGCTATGATGATAATTACCTCCGCTTCCACTTCAAGGCCTTGAGTCTTTCAGACCCTGACCATGTACGCTATCGATGGATGCTGGAAGGATATGAGACGGAATGGGCGCCATTTTCAAATGCCGAAATGGCCAATTATCCTAACCTTCCACCTGGCACTTACACCTTCAAGGTGATGGCATGCACGGGAGATGATGCATGCACGAAAGAAGTATTGAGTTATAGTTTCAGGGTGAAGCCTCCCATGTGGCAGACCCTATGGTTCTATGGTCTATTGGCACTTATCGCAGTATCCGTCACCTATACCTACATCCGTTGGCGAGAACGAAAGCTGAAAAAAGAAAAGCGCCTATTGGAGGCCACTGTGGAAGAGCGAACACGCGAACTGCGCGAACAGAAGGAAATCGTTGAAGACCAGAACAGGCATATAACGGAGAGTATCGATTATGCTCGCAATATCCAAATGGCGGTATTGCCATCAGAGGAGGAAATGAAGCGTGCTTTTGCTGCCCATTTTGTGCTTTACCGGCCAAAGGAAACGGTGGGTGGCGATTTCTACTGGGTGTACACACACGGAGATATTACTTGGGCCGCGGCCATAGACTGCACAGGCCATGGTGTGGCAGGCGCATTCATGAGCATGATAGGAACGGACCTGCTCAATCAGAACATTATTGAAAAACAGGTCTCTGACCCTGCTCAGGTGCTTACGGCCATGGACAAGGGCATAAAACTGGCATTCGCCCAGAGTGCATCAGAATTTGAAGGAGACAAAGGCATGGACATCTGCCTTATCAAGATAGACCGATTGACCCAGACAGTGGCTTTTGCCGGTGCGCAACGCCCTTTGTATGTAGCTGTGAACAACGATGTGACCGAACTGGAGGGCGACAGCGTATCGATAAGCTGTATTGCCCATGGCAGCAAGAGGTTCAACACTAAAGATGTCAAACTTGTGCCCGGCATGCGGTTGTTTCTCTTCTCGGACGGTTATGCCGATCAATTCGGTGGTTCGAAGGGCAAGAAATTCATGACCCGTCAACTGAAAGAGGTGATCCTATCATGTCTTGACCGGCCGATGACAGAGCAATATGCCGCTCTGGAACATGCACTGGACGCTTGGCGCGGAACCGAATATCCTCAGCTGGACGACATCTTGGTGATGGGCATCCAGTTGTGACAATACTGTCTGGGCGAGATGATGAGACGGCCTCGTTTTCTTCCTATAGCAGGCATCTCTCTTTAATGCTCTTTAGCTTAGTTTAGCGACCATGCGCCACCTATTGCTCTTAGGCTTCTTGCTGACCGGTCTGTCCTCGCTTGCGCAGCAGACGCAGGTTGACAGTTTGGAAAGATTGCTGCGCACCACCTATGCCGTCAAGGGCTCGAAGGCGGATACGTTGCGCATACCGATACTGGTGCAGACAAGCGAACTGCTGCTGCGCATCGATCCGGCCCGGTCGTTGGAACTGAGCAAAGAAGCGCTACGCATAAGCATCACCTCGGGCTACAATGACCTTATAAGCCACATATATAATAACACTGGAACGGCAAATCGCCTTCAGGGCAACTACGCAAAAGCCATATCATTCCACACCAATGCACTGGAGAACGACCGTAAGCGCAACAACCGCGAAGGTGAGGCGCTATCGTTGAACAACCTTGCAAACGTTTATCTGAAGCAGGGTAAATACCGCGATGCTATCGCCAGCTATGAGCGCTCGCTCAACATCCGTCAGGACATCAACGACCAGCTCGGTGTGGCCGCATCACTGAACAACCTTGGCATGGTCTATAAGAACCAAGGTGACCTTGACCGGGCGCTTGCTTATTATCAGAATGCCTTCAAGATATTCGAACAGCAGAACGACAAGGTGGGCATTGCCAATGCCCTCAACAACATAGGCATCATTCACCGTAGCAGTGGCAATACGGAGCGGGCCTTGGAGGTGTTCATGAAAGCTCTGAAGGTGTTTGAGACCACAGGCAACAAAGTGGGCGAGGCCAATACTTTGAACAATATAGGCAACATCTATTTTCAGCAGGAGAAGTATGATGAGGCTCTCTCCTTCTATGAAAACTCGTACAGTATCAGTGAATCGGTCGGAGACATCAACTCCATGGCCGGCAAGTTGAGCAATATTGGTGGGGTGCATCTGGCGCGTGGCGATAAGCAGAAGGCCATGGAAAGTGCCGAAAAAGCGCTCGACCTTCAGGAGCGGATAGGTGACGAACAGGGGCAGATAAGTACCCTTAACAACATCGGAGCCTATTATCTTGAAGAAAAGAACTATGACCTTGCACTTGGCAATTTTCTGAAGGCAGAAAAGCTGGAAAAACGCACCGGTGACCGCACCTATAGCGCCATCACGCTAAGCTCGATAGGGCAGGTGTATCAACAGCAAGGACAACATAAAAAAGCGCTTGAGTATCTGAAGAGGGCTATGAAGGACGCTCAGGATGCTGACAACGCTGATGCCATGTTGAAAGCCTATTCATCGCTTGGCGAGACCTATGCCGCCTTGGGCGACTACAAGATGTCGTATGACAGCGAGCAACGCAGAAAGCTGCTGCAAGACAGCCTGGACCGCACCACCAGTGCACGCGACCTTGCTGAAATGCAGGCCAAGTTCGAGACCGAACGTAAGCAGCGCGAAATAGAGCTGCTCAATAAGGAGAATGAGGTGAATCAGCTTCAGCTGACCAAGCAGCGCATGGTGCGCAATCTGATACTTGCTCTTGCTGTGCTCATTCTTATCACACTCATTCTCATTTACAAACGCTACAGAGCCAAGCAAAGGGCCAATGAGGAACTGGGGCAGATGAACAAGGAGATAGCCAAACAGAAAGAGCTGGTTGAAGAGAAGAACTGGGCCATCACCTCAAGCATTGAATATGCCAAGCGTATCCAAGACGCCATCATGCCAACAATGGCCCAGATACGCGAGGTGTTGCCACAGAGCTTTGTGTATTATCGCCCAAAGGAGATAGTGAGTGGAGACTTCTACTGGTTTGCCCATCATGAGGGCAAGACCTACTTAGCAGCTGTGGACTGCACTGGCCATGGAGTGCCCGGTGCATTCATGAGCATGATAGGCAATGACCATCTGAACCAGATCGTGAATGTGGAGCGTGTGAATCGGCCCGACCTGATCCTCAACCGGCTGCATCAGGAGATTCAGATAACGCTGAAGCAGAAACATGGTGTGAGCGAGAACCACGATGGCATGGATGTAGCCCTGTGCAGCATAGACCACACGTTCGGCAAACTGGAGTTCGCCTCGGCAAACCGCTATCTATATTTCATCCGTAATGGCGAAATAACCGAACTGAAGGGCGACCATTTCAACATTGGGGGAATCATGCATGAGGATGTGCGCCACTACACACTGCACAAGCAAGACCTGATGACGGGCGATACGTTCTACATGTTCTCCGATGGTGTATCGGACCAGTTCGGAGGCACGGGATCAAAGAAATTCGGCTACAAACGTCTGCGTGAACTGTTGCTGCAGATGCACGGCATGCCTATGGACGAACAACGCGCCTTCTTTGAGAAGAGTCTTCTCGAATGGATGGGCCCCAACGCGCAGATAGACGATTTTGTGCTGGTCGGGGTAAAGGTTTAGCGCGCAGGTTCAGACCGCCAACTCTTTCTCAAACACCTTGGCGATCAACCTCGCCTGCACCGCCCTGTGGCGCACGCCTGAACCCGTTGCCGGAGTACCGCTCGGTGGGCGGCAGATGACATCCAACTCCACATCGCGCCAAACGCGCAGCAGGTGGCTCCAAGCGCCCATGTTCTCAGGCTCTTCTTGCACCCATGTCCAGCGTTTCACGTTGCTGTATTTGTCGATGAGGGCTTTGAGCTGCTTGCGCGGTAGCGGCTCTATCTGTTCGAGGCGTAGCAGGGCCACGCTCGTATCACCGATGCGCTCCTTCTCTTCGAGCAATTCGTAGTAGATCTTGCCTTGGCAGAGCACCACTTTCTCCACCTGCTTGGCATTGGCGGAGGCATCATCGATCACCTCTTGGAAACGGCCCTTGGCCAGTTCTTTCAACGAACTGACACATTTTGGAT
>JBFYQB010000412.1:0-10074 GCA_041302955.1 Flavobacteriales bacterium | reverse complement strand
TTACTGGAGGAAGGTTGTTGTTTTGATGCAGAAACATCTTGCGTTTTTGCGCTGTCCGCCTTACGCTTTGCTTCTGCCTGTTCTGCCTCTTTAGAGCGCTTAGCTTCAGCGGCAGCTTGTTCATCTTTAGCTTTCTTAGCTTCTTCAGCTCTCTTTTGCTCTTCTATTTTAGCATTATCAACAGCAGAATTCGAAGTTGTTGAAGGCTCATTGCCAGACGGAGTCGAATCTGTTGTTGGCTTAGAATCAGTTGCTTCAACTGTTTTACTTTCCTCAGCTGCAACTGCTGCTTCTCTTGCGGTATTTGCTGAAGCTTCTTTGGCCTTCTGTTCTTCGATTTTTTTGTTTGCGGCATCAGTTTGCGCAGCAGCAGCTTGATCTGCGGTCACTATGATTATATCGTTCGGTATCACGAATTTCTCGGTTTCATTATTTCTGATATACGAGAAATTACCCTCTATGATCTGATTACCACTTACACTAGCGTCAACCATAACCTTATAAGAGACTTTTATATCTGCTGTTGCAGGAAGAGCCATCCAAAGAAATTTCACCTTTCTATCCTTGAACGAGAAGGTTGAATTGGCGGTCTCACCGGGTAAGGCAGTAAAGCCAGTCGGCAAATCCTGTTGCAGTTTCGCGAAACCTGCTACATCACCTTTACTTATGTTCAGTTCAACATTGAATTCACCACCTGGGACAACCGTTGAAGGGAGTTTTGTGGTAACGGATACTTGAGCTAGCAATGTTCCTGTAAATGTGCATCCCACAGCGGCAATGGTCAGTAGAGTTCTACGCATCATGTTGTTCGGTTTCTGATTCAACGGGGCTAAGGTATTATTATTTGTTACTGTTCAAAAAAGTAGTCAATCAGGTCAGTAAGTTGTGTAGCGGTCACATCCATTTGACCATCAAAGAACTTGTCTATGGAGTCATAAACCTCATCAACACTTATTTTACCATCCTTATTGAAATCGAATTGCTTCAATATCCAACGGTTTTGATCCGTCAATTTATCTGCTGGGTTACTAGTCGAATCCTTGCCTTTGTACATAAGTAGTAAATCCGGATAGACTTCATACATCTTAGCCCTATTAGTGCCAATCGAATCCCTAGTAGTGATCATCTCATCTGTGAAGCCAACCCCTTGCTTGTTCACATTAAGTTTCTCATCAGTGCTAATTTCTTCGTCAGAATAGTCGTAAACGCCATCATTGTCACTGTCCATTGGGCAACCAAATTCATCCACCTTGGCCCCTTTTGGTGTGTCAGCACAACGGTCATTCAGCTCAGCAACACCATCACCATCTGAATCGCCTTCCAATGGTTCGAAAGCGATTTCCTCGTATCGTTTATCCTTTGTGCTGACTTTTTTGGCAGTGAAGAAATCGTAGTGATAAGAGATATTCGTGAACATGAAAAAGTCATTCGAAGCATCTCCAATACGCCCTTCTTTTCCATCACGTGTGTAACCATCAATAAGGTCTGTAAGCGTATAGTGGAAAGTGGTAGCAAGTTGAATGCTGGATCTCTGAGACACACGGAAATTAAGGCCGAAAGTGAATGGAATACTCAATGAAAATTCTGAATAGTCCCCCAAACTGTCCAAATTGGCCTTTCGAATATCGGTCTCATATTCGTAATCACGCGTTAGGATTTCCGCATTTTCTGCATCTGCAGCACTTTCTGCTATACTCCTAACAGTTCCATCGCTCCAGTGATTGTATACAACCCCATTCGCATCCTTCAAGTCACTTTTTGTTACAAAGTTGAATGCTCCGACACCTACTGAAATAAAAGGATTTAGGAAGCGTTTTGGAGGCAGAATACCCGCAAAACTATATGTTCCATGCAAGTTGAAGGCAATAATGTCGGTGGCGAAATTCAGATTTCGTTCAACTGATTTCTCATGGGCGGAAAGACGCCCGTAGGTCACATCGAACCGAAGCCCAAATGAAGGCGTGAAATTTTTGATAGCACTGAATTGAAGCCCCAAATTATGGAGCATCACATTCGAGCGGTCATTATTATTGATTTCCCCGAAATAGTTAAGAAAGCCACCGCCTAATCCTAATATTGGGTTGTAGATGGTGTTTTCTTTATTCCAAGCCTTACGCTCATCTCGCTTTGCTGCCTTCAGTGCGTCTTGCGCTTCTTTGGTGGCATCAGTTGCAATGGTGTCTGATTGTGCTAGCGCACAATGAGCTAGAATCACAAATGCAATGGTTGAAAGTGATCGTAAGCCCATAGCTCTTTATTGCTCGAAGAAGAAGTCAATAAGGTCATGCAGTTTGTCGGCAGAGAAATCAAGCTCTCCTTCGAAGAATGCATCAATTGCCCATGTTATCTCATCGGCAGAGATAAATCCATCATTGTCGCGGTCTACAACCACAAAGTCGCCTAGCGTATTTGATTTACGAACCGTTTCCGGTGCTTCTAGAGAATACAGACTCTTTGCAGGCTTACCTTGAATGCTGGGGAAAGCGAGATATCGGACATCTCGGTTAACTGCAACTGTATCAGATTTCAAAAGGGCATCTTCATCAATGGTAATTCCAAGATTATCAACCACAGCCCCTTCAGCGCTATTGCCTTCTTGATCATTGTAATCGGCTATCCCGTCACCGTCATTGTCTTTAGGGCATCCAAAGACGTCAACTTTTACCCCTGCAGGAGTAAATGAACATAGGTCCTCGATGTTTTTTACACCATCACCATCATCATCGCCATTGTCCAATGCCAAGAAATCAATTGCATCAAACTGAGATATTTTCTTTTGAGTCTTTGCAGCTATGTTGTAACCAAATCCAACAGTAGTCAACAGATAATGGTCGGTTTGGCTTCCACTTTTAAAATTATCGAGATAGTCAGTAAGGCTCCAATGATATGTTGCTTTGATATCACCATAAAATTTATTCGAAAATTTGTAGCGAAGAGCTACACCAAAAGGGAATGTAATTGCGTTCTTGCTATATGTTTCCCCAGCAGTAACACCATCTTTCGAATATGATTCTATAAGTTCAGTTTCGTACTTTCTATCCAAAGCAAGAGTTTGGGCTATTCCGAGATTTTCAGGGTTCTTCACACGGTCACGTATTGACCCATCATCCCAGTAGTTGTATGCACGACCTTCTGCATCCAATAAATCTGCTTTTGGAGAAAAGTTCACTACGTAACCCACACCTCCAAAAAGATAAGGTGAGAATTTTGAAGCACGATTAATAAAAAGGTTGTTGTCAAGATAAACCTTGATGTGAAGGTCTATCTGCATCAAGGTAGTTTCAACGTTTCGATTTTCTGTGGCAATTGGAGAACGTTCATTCTCTGAAAGCTGACCGTAAAGGAAACCTAAAGAAAAACCCAATGCACTGAAAGTTCGGTGTTCTAGTCCGCCATATATACCCCAACGCCAGTTTGTAGTGTTATAAACGCGCAGATCTTTTGAAATATCATCCGCGAGCAAAGAGAGATTTCCACCTCCTATATAAATAGATGGAAGTTTATTGTCGTAAAACGGAGGACGCGGTTTCTTCTCCTTAGGCTCTTTTTCGGCCTTTTCTTTTTTGGTCGCACCTTCTGATTGAGAATCAGTTCCCTCTTGTGCCATCAAGGGAAATGAGAAGGTGATGATGAAAATGGAGAGTAGAAGTTTAAGCTTCATCCGTTACTGTGTTTTTCGCTTGTAGGGCTGTAAGATGGCGGGTAAAAATAGAATAATTATCCCAACTCATGATTTTTTCAAACTATACTCGAAAGTGGCGTTTCCACCACGTTTGGAATACGATAAGGTTCCAGATATGAGTCGCGCTGTCGCCAGGATTATTTGAGTAAAGTCGACCAAGAATCTCTTGCACTTTTGATACATCGAAGACGCCTTGCTCAACAATGATCTTTGAATTTAGAAGGTCATCGGTGATCAGACTTTTTAGTTCTGTTCGGAACCAATGTAAGAGAGGTACTTCAAATCCATGTTTTGGTCGTTGGTACAACTCCGGTGGTAGCATGGGCCTGAAAGCATCTTGAACAATCCGCTTTCGCATTTGACCTGTTATCTTGTATGCCTCAGGCAAAGAGCTCGCAAATTCCACCACTTCGTGGTCAAGAAATGGCACTCTAATTTCCAGGCCGTTTGCCATGCTCATCAAGTCCACTTTTGTCAGCATGTCGTTTCTCAACACTTGATGAAGGTCTGTGAACAGCATTTCATCAATTCCATTCTTCCCGATCAATTCGTTCGTTAGGATATGTTTTCTCTCTAAATACTCACTCGTGAGATGAATGTCACTGCCCATAAGGGCTGCCACTTCGGTTTCATTCATGAATGAAGCCCATCTCCAATAGCGTTCAGTTGAATTCAGATGTAATCCATTGGAGAACTTCTGAAGTTTCCTTATGGTGTTTCCTAACCTGCTATTGCGCGAAGTTGAAAGGACATTCCATAATGGGCCTAATCCTGCGATGATATTATTTACAACGCCACCATTTTGCGCTTTGAACTCAGCCGCATGTTTATTGTAGCCTGAGAAAAGCTCGTCTGCACCATCACCCGAGAGTGCAACAGTAACGTGCTTTCGCGTATGCATGCAGAGAATATGCACAGGAAGGGAAGAGGAATCTGCAAATGGTCTGTCTATATAATCCAGCACCTGATGAAGGTTTGCAAATAGATTCTCATTGGTTAGTTTGAATACTGTGTGATCGGATTGTATTCGTTTGGCGACCGCTTGGGCATAACTTGTTTCGTCAAACAGAGGCTCATCCGCATAACCTATGCTAAAAGTCTTCAATTTGTCAGTGAATTCAGAGGCCAAGGTCGCAATGACGCTCGAATCTATTCCGCCACTTAGAAATGACCCCAGAGGAACATCAGCCACCATGCGTCTTTGCACTGAAAGACGCATCAGATCGATCAGCTTATACTTTGCCGCATCATACGTGAGTACTGTCTTTGCTGAAGAGGGCTTGGGAATCTCCCAATATTTCTGATTCCGACACAAATGAGACTGCGTTAATCCGGTTGAGTTTTTGTACTCATTGGCCAGAGTAACTTCCATGAAACTCCCAGGTTCCATTTCCTTCACCCCTTCGAAAATGGTATGTGGGTATGGAGTATAATTGAATTGATGATACAGAAACTGAGAAGTAACATCTATCTTTCTTGGAATGTCGAACGCAACCAGTGCTTTCATCTCACTTCCGAAAATCAACACATTCTTGTCCTGATAGACCAATAGAGGTTTTATGCCCATCCGGTCGCGGGCAAGGAATAGCGAATCGGATTCGCGGTCGTGAATGGCGAAGGCAAAAAAACCATTCAATCGTTTCAACATACCATCCCCATACCTTATATAAAGGTGCAGTAAGACTTCGGTGTCCGAATTGGTGATGAACCGAATATCCTTGAACTCGGACCGTAGTTCCTTATAGTTGAAAATCTCTCCGTTGAAAGCAATGGTATATCGACCAGTTGGGTCACTGAACGGCTGATTTGCACCAGCAGTGGTATCAATAATGGATAGTCTCGTATGGCCAAGCGCGACACTACCCTGTTTGTAGGTGCCATTGGCATCAGGACCTCTAAGTTTAAGGGTGTCTACCGCGAAATCAAGCCTATTTAAATAGGTATGACCATATTCTGTATAGGCGTACGCTCCCGTTATCCCGCACATGGGAAAAGCTTGAAACCTTGAGTTCCGAGTTGCAGAACAGCCAATTTAAAGGTGAATCACTTCATCATATGCAGCTGCCGCAGCTTCCATGATGGCTTCGCTCATTGTTGGGTGAGGATGCACGGTCTTAATAAGTTCGTGTCCGGTCGTTTCCAACTTGCGTATAGCAACAATCTCGGCAATCATTTCGGTAACATTCGCTCCGATCATGTGCGCACCGAGTAACTCACCATACTTTGCATCGAAGATCAACTTTACAAAGCCATCTTTGGCACCGGCTGCACTTGCCTTGCCGCTTGCTGAAAATGGAAATTTACCCACTTTCAACTCGTAACCAGCATCTTTAGCAGCCGTTTCGGTCATGCCTACCGATGCAATTTCCGGACTGCAATATGTGCATCCTGGTATGTTTCCGTAATCCAAAGGTTCAGGATGATGTCCTGCTATTTTCTCCACACAGATGATTCCTTCTGCGCTTGCCACGTGGGCCAAAGCTGGCCCTGGGATACAATCGCCAATGGCATAAATGCCTGGAATGTTTGTGGCATAGTACTCGTCAACGATGATGCGACCTCTATCAACGACCACTCCTGCCGTTTCTAATCCAACATCTTCCAGGTTAGCCTGAATTCCTACTGCCGAAAGGACGATATCGCAATCTACTACTTCCTCGCCTTTTTTTGTTTTTATGGTCACTTTGCAGCCAACACCTGTCGTATCTACTTTTTCCACACTGCTTTCCGTCATCACCTTCATTCCTGTCTTCTTGAAGCTGCGGGCCAATTGCTTGCTCACTTCTTCATCTTCCACTGGGACGATATTGGGAAGATATTCCACCAAGGTAACCTCGGTTCCAAGTGTATGATAGAAATAGGCGAACTCAACACCGATGGCCCCAGAACCTACGATCACCATTCGCTTTGGCTGAACTTGCAAGGTCATTGCTTCGCGGTAACCGATGATCTTTTGCCCGTCTTGTGGGAGATTTGGTAACTGTCTGGATCTGGCACCCAAAGCAAGAATAATGTGCTTTGCGGTAATTTCTTTAACGCTTCCATCTTCGCTGGTCACGTTGACCACGCCAGTACCTTTAATTCTGCCGTGTCCAGCGATGTGATCGATCTTATTCTTTTTGAAAAGAAACTGAATTCCCTTGCTCATTCCATCAGCCACACCACGGCTGCGTTTTACCATCTCCTTGATATCCGCCTCGGCCGATGGAACAGTTATGCCATAATCTGCAGCATGACTTATATATTCTAACACTTGTGCGCTTTTGAGCAACGCTTTTGTCGGTATGCAGCCCCAGTTGAGGCAGATGCCTCCCAACTCGGCTTTTTCGACCACTCCAACTTTCAAGCCTAGTTGTGAAGCCCTTATGGCAGCCACATAGCCCCCTGGGCCACTGCCGATAACTATAAGATCGTAACTCATTTCCTTTCTGTTCTAAGTAGATAACTCCACCTGTTATTGCCAACCGCGAAAGTAACAACAGAGCCCGATGGAAGTGTTGCAAATTGAACGGGATCAACGAATTGATCTCGAAGGATGAATCTGATTGCTATTAGAGAAGCTCGATCTTGCTTCGGCCCAAACGAAGCTTTCCGCGTTTTTCCATTTGTTTGAGAAGGCGAGACACAACTTCTCTTGAAGTGTTCAGGTCTTGAGCTATTTCAAAATGTGAAACTCCAAGCAGTTTGGAACTGGAGCTTTCAGCCTTGTTGTTCAGATAGTTCTCCAATCGCTCATCCATGTTTCGGAATGCGATACTGTCGATGGTTTCCAATAGTTCTTCAAACCGCTTGGCATACGTGTTCATGACAAATGCGCGCCAATCTCTGAAAGCCATCCATTGATCCATGAACTGAACAGGTATGGTTATCATCTTGACGGGTTCTACCGCCACAGCTCTGATCTCGCTCTTGCGGCCTTCCATGCAACATGTTAGCGACATGGCACAGGTCTCTCCAGCTTTAAGATAATACAACAGCAGTTCGTGGCCTTCGTCATCCTCGCGCATCACTTTCACGGTTCCACTCACTATCATTGGAATCTGTCGAATTGCGCTTCCGATGTCCATCATATAATCACCTTCGTCAATGGACTCCAATCTTCCATGGGTGATAATGCCTTCAACCACTTCGGTATCCAGAATTTTTGGAAAATGCTGCTTTAAGGTTTCTTCGATAGGGCTCATTTTGAATGATAATGCGCGTTAATACTATAGGTCGCTTATTGATCAGGGCTCTAACATGTCCCTCACGATTTTTTGTAGATGTTCGAAAGAGGATGCACGCCCCAATAGCTTTAACTCACTGTCCAAAAGGAATAGGGCAGGAGTGCCTAAAATGCCAAGCTGGGTGATTATGGGACTATCCCATCCTTTAAGATCGTTGACATTTACCCAGTTCAGTTTGCCCTCACGCATTGTCTTGAGCCATTCAGCTTTGTCAGTGTCCAACGAAATGGCATAAACGTTCAGTTTCTGTGCGCCAAGGTGATCATAGAGGGCTTTCAGTTTGGGCAGTTCACGCATGCAATGTGCGCAGTTGCTGGCCCACACCACAATCACATTCAGTTCGCCATTCATCATGGCAAGCGGCACCTGCATGCCATCGCCATCAGGCAATGAGATGGCCGGCAACTTCTCGCCTTTGCGGATGGGAACGGCAGCTTCGATGCGTGCCTTCAATTCTGGTGAAAGTGGCAATTGGCAGTTACCCAGATACTTCTCCTCCATATAGGCCACAAATTCTGCTGCTCCTTTCTCGGTGAAAAAATCTACCAGCAGTTCTACGAGGAATGCTTCCACCTTGGGATGCAACTCGGTATTTCCCATGATGCGGTCTATGGCATATTCGATCCCTACCTCGGACCGTTCGGTGAAGTTGTAGAGATACTCCAGCACCTTGCTGCTAAGATATGGATTGGTGATGGCACGTTCGTCCTGCCAAGGCACAAAGTCGAGAAAATGGACGTGGTTGAAGGCCGGGTCATTGTCGTAGGCCATCATCCATTCGGGGTACATTTCCCGCAGTGGAATCTTATCCAACGCAACTAGAACCTGGGCAGTGTAACTGCTAGGAAACAGATTGATGATGAGGTCGATGCTTTGGTTGTAGGAATTTGCAATGCGATGGTAGGCGTTGGAAAGCGAATCGCTTATTGCATCGTGTCGCGGATGGAAGTCTGACAGACTGTTCATGTTGCGCGAAAGAGAGTCCATGCTGCGCGAATAGCTGTTGGAAAGATTCAATAATATATTGAATGCATCGTTCTCTTTAGATCCCACAGTGCGAAACGCCATGCCCGATCCACTTTCATATAGCACTGCATCTACTACTTCGTCCGCAGCGATCACCAACCTGTACGATTCCAACCCACCTATTTCCAGCAGAAATAGGCCATCCGGATAGTCCTTCTTCAATCGAAAACTGATGCTAGACTGATTCTCGTACTGAATGCTGTCCAACGGAATGGTCATTTCGCCCTCAAAGGCAGAGAAGCGGATATTGCTGCCCACGGGTCGCGTGTCCATTTTCAGCGTGAGTCCGCCTTGGGCGAAAGCCGAAAATGGGAGTAGGAAAATGGTAAATAGTAGAAGGAGTCTCATCCTTGCGAAATAAGGTAAATGGACAAGGCGGCCAACGCCACGCCCGAAAGGTTGATGCGCGAAGGTCGTTCTTTGAAAATGACGAATGCCAGAAAAGTACTAAACAATACGATGCCCACATTCACAATGGGGAACACCTGAGTGCTTTCCAAGCCCGGCAGGTCGAGTGCTTTGAGCAGTAGGTAGATGGAGAAATAGTTGGGAATGCCAAGAGCGATGCCTGCGATCACGCTCTTCCGCTCGAATTCGGTGCGGTGCCGGATCTTTCTGTAGAGGATGGCCATCATCCCGAACGTGGCCGCCACGAAGAAGAGCATGGACGAGAAATGGGCGAAGTGTTCCTGCTGCATCCTGTATTCGCGCATGTAGTTGAGAAAGGTGTCCAAACTGCCGCTGCCGAAGAAGATGAGCACGGGCAGATAGAGGTCCATGCGGTCGAACTGCGCTTCCTTTTGCGGCCAGATGGCCAGCGCGACCGACACCAGTGCCAGCACCACGCCCACCAGTTTCAGCCCCTGAAGTGTTTCTCCAAAAAAGAGCACGCCAGCCACTACGGGGATCACCAGCGACATCTTGTTGGCCACCGAAGTGATGCCCACGCCAACCCGTTGGGACGACAGTGCCAGCAGGCTGAACATGATGATAAAGAACCCACCCATGCCCAGTGCGCCCCAGAACCACGCCTCGCCAGAGGCCGCTGTGGTGGGCAGTTCCTGGCCGGAAAGGAGCAGCCCCAAGGTGCCCGCCACCACGTAATTGACCGTGATAGCCTGCAGGTTCTCTATCCTATAG
>JBFYQB010000411.1:0-2701 GCA_041302955.1 Flavobacteriales bacterium | reverse complement strand
GCTCCACGCGGATGGCCTCGCGACCTTCCTCATCCAAGAAGATGCTTTCGTTGATATCGCGCAGCACATAGCTCCGCTGTCCAGATCCGATGGGCCCGATGATGTCGTCCCGCCAGATGCTATCTACCTCGTAGGTAACGTAGCTCCCCAATTGCACCGGGAAATAATCATATCCAAGGTCGATGCCACTCAGGTCCTCATCGTAGCAGGACGAGAGCGCGAGGGAGAGCGCAAGGAATAGGAGGACTGGTCTGCTCAATTGTTAAGGTCGGTGTGTAAAGGTGGGCAAGTTTCGGGTTTCTGGTACATTGCTGCATCACTTCAATATGAATCCTCCGCCCACCACATCGTTGCCGTCATAGAACACAGCCGATTGCCCGGGTGCTATGGCGCTCACTTCTTCGAAGAACCGCGCGGTGATCTGCGTTCCTTCCTGACGTATCCAAGCCTTGCTGCCAGGATGCTTGTAGCGCACCTTGGCCATCACTTCCATCTCACCCTCTATTGCAGGATACTTGATGAGGTTGATGTCGCGCACGGTCATCTCGGTCTTCAGCAGGTCCTTTTCTGTTCCCAGCACCACGGTGTTGGTAAAGGGCAGGATGGCTGTGACATACATTGGTTCGCCCAAGGCGATCTCCAGCCCTTTGCGCTGCCCTATGGTGTAGAAAGGATAGCCCCGATGCGTGCCGAGCACTTTTCCGGTCTTGTCTATGAATTGGCCTCCGTCCAACTCGGCCTCCAGCGTGGGCACTTTGCGCTTGAGGAAGCCACGGTAGTCATTATCAGGGATGAAGCATATCTCGTAGCTCTCGCTCTTCTTGGCAATGGCCTCGTAACCGCTGTCCAACGCCATCTGGCGGATATCCTTCTTGTGGTATTTGCCCAAGGGGAAGATGGTGCGGGCAAGGTTCTTCTGGCTCAATCCCCACAGCACATAGCTCTGATCCTTGCTCTCGTCCAAGCCCTTATAGACAATGAACCGGCCATTTTCCTCCCGCACTTGGGCATAATGCCCCGTGGCGATGAACTGGCATCCCAACTGGTCGGCCCTGCGCAGCAAGGCATCCCACTTGATGTGTGTGTTGCAGAGCACACATGGGTTCGGAGTACGTCCGGCTATGTATTCATCCACAAAATTGTCGATGATATGCTCTCCGAATTCTCCGCGTATGTCGATGATGATGTGCGGAAAACCATTGTCCACCGCCAGTTGGCGCGCATCGTTTATATCGTCCAAGCTGCAGCAGCCCGTGGTGCGGGTGCTGCCGCCCGATGAGGCGTAGTCCCACGTTTTCATGGTCACACCGATCACCTCATAGCCCTCGCGGTGCAGCATGAGCGCCACCACCGAACTATCGAGACCACCGCTCATGGCCACCAGTACTTTTCCTTTGCTGCTCATTGTTTTCCTTCCCAATCAATGGTGCTTTGCAGCACACCGTTTTCCCACATCTCCACTTTTTCGGTGGTGCCGTCCAAGTTGTAGTGGGTCACTTTGCCGTTCAAGAGGTCTTCGGTATAAAATCCTTTCACCTTCAGCTGTGTGCCTTCCAGCGTTTCCAGGGTCTCGTCAGGGCCGCCCATGGTGCCGGGCTTTATCTCTATTTTCAATTCGCCCTTGTCGTACCATTCCTTGAACTCGCCATTGCGCTTGCCTTTGCCATAGGTGTAGCTGCTTTTGGGAATGCCGCTGTCGTAGTACGTATCGAACACACCGTTCTGCGGTCGCTGCGCTTTCATCACGCCATTGGTATAGCTGTCCTGCGTGCGCACCGAACCGTTGAAATTGAACATCAGCCACGTGCCGGTGCGCAGCCCAGCGGCATAGTTGCCCTGCGTTTTGGGCTTGCCATCGTCCAGCCACACCTTGAACGACCCGTCCAGGTCGCCATCCTTGTAGGTGGCCTCTATCCACTTCTTTCCTGTGGGATAATACTTGTTCCACGGCCCATGCTTCACACTGTCGCGGTAGTGCAGCTCTTCGCCCGTCTGGCCGTTGTCGAAATAGATGCGTTTCACCCCGTGCAGCATGTTCTGCTTATAGGTCTCTTCCAGCACCAGCACCTCGTTCTCGTTGAAATACTGCCACAGGCTGTCCTTCTTCTCGGTGCGATACACGCCCTTGGCCTTTATCTTCCCGTTGGGATGATAGTGGTGCGAGGCCACGGCCCCATCGGAACTGTGGTTGTTGGTGGCGCTCAGCTTGCCATTGTCAAAATAGTATTTGAAGAGGCCAACGGGCTTGCCGTCAGCAAACTGGCCTTCGTAGCGCACCTGCCCGTTGGGGTGCAATTGCTGCCAAGGGCCCTGTTTGCGGCCTTGGGCATCGGTGACGTTGGTCTGCTGCGCGATGCTGGAAAGACCGCTGCCGCCCAATAGCAGTGCGAGGATGAGGATACGGATCGGGAGCTTCATTCGTCTAGGTCGGACAAAGTTACGGCAGATGGGCCAAGGCATTCCACAGCGATCAAAATGAGCCGCATCGCCCCGACACACCGCCTTTCATGGCATCAGGTGAATGCGCTGACCATGGCACGGACGTCAGCAGGCTGCGCGATACAATAATTGCACCGCTCGGGCGCAGCACTGCCATGGCGGCAGCATATACCGGCCCCGACAGGCACATTTCGTCCCCAGATGATGAGGGATTTCCTACCGATAAGGAACCGATCACCCGCCCTGCGGAAAAAAACACCAC
>JBFYQB010000410.1:0-3448 GCA_041302955.1 Flavobacteriales bacterium | reverse complement strand
GCCAAAAGGTACGGTTTGACGAACTGATGTTCTGACGCGGTCAAATGGGCTTCAGAACCTGCTGATTCCCAATTTTCGTTATTTCATTTCCAGTTCCAATCACATTTACCGAAGTTCCGCGTTACATACCTGTACCTTTGGAATCGCGCTGACCGTGTTTCTGAATTCAGCTTTGCTAACCCACTATTCAACAAAAATAACACATGGATAAGATCAAGATACTTTGGGCCGATGACGAGATAGACCTCTTGAAACCACACCTGCTTTTCCTCCGCGAGAAGGGATTTGAGGTGAGCACCGCCACCAATGGCGATGATGCCTTGGACCTGTTCGATGCCGAAGCGTTCGACATCGTTTTCCTTGATGAGAACATGCCCGGAATCTCTGGTCTGGAGACCTTAGCACAGATCAAGAACAAGAACAGCCTAGTGCCCGTAGTGATGATCACCAAGAGCGAGGAGGAGCAGATTATGGAAGATGCCATCGGCTCCAAGATCTCGGACTACCTTATCAAGCCCGTCAATCCTAACCAGATACTGCTCACCATAAAGAAGAACCTCGACACCAAACGGCTGGTGCGCGAGACCACGAGCCACAACTATCAGAAAGAGTTCCGTGAGATCAGTATGAAGCTGGGCGACCGCCTCGACTATCAAGAGTGGAAGGACATTTACAAGAAGCTCGTTTTCTGGGAACTTGAACTGCAACGAAGCAAGGACGAAGGCATGGCCGAGATCCTCTCTTCGCAGAAGGTGGAGGCAAACAACCAGTTCTTCAAGTGGGTGGAACGCAACTACCAGGAGATCATCAGTGGTAAGGTCAAGGATGCCCCAACGCTGTCGCACACGCTGTTCAAGAACAAGGTGGCACCTCTTTTGGGCAAAGGGAAACCCACCTATTTCATCGTCATCGATAACCTGCGCTGGGATCAATGGATGGCCATCCGACCTTCCGTTCTCGACATTTTGAAACTGGAAAAGGAGGACATGTACATGGGTATTCTGCCCACTGCCACGCAGTTTTCGCGCAATGCCATCTTCGCTGGCCTCACGCCTTTGGAGATTGAGCGTAGGTTCAAGGACAAGTGGGTGGATGATGAGGACGAGGGCGGCAAGAACCTGTATGAGCATGAGTTCCTTGCCGACCAGCTTCAACGTCTGGGCATGACCATCAAGCACAGCTACAACAAGATCACCAACAACGCTGCTGGCAAAAAACTGGTGGACACCTTCTCCAACCTGAAGCCCAACGACCTGAATGTGATCGTTTACAATTTCGTGGACATGCTCTCGCACTCGCGCACCGAGAGCGAAATGATCCGCGAACTGGCCGATGACGAGCCGGCCTACCGCAGCATCACCATGTCGTGGTTCGAGCATTCACCGCTCAAGGACATGATGGAACTGATTGCCGAACAGGACGCCAACGTTATCATCACTACTGACCACGGCACCATCCGCGTGAAGGAGGCCAGCAAAGTGGTGGGAGACCGCAACACCAACACCAACCTGCGCTACAAGCAGGCCAAGAACCTCACCTTCGAGGCCAAGGACGTGTATGCTGTGCGCAACCCACACGACATCCAACTGCCCAAACAGAACGTGAGTCAGGCGTTCATCTTTGCCCGTGAGGACAAGTTTTTCGCCTATCCCAACAACTACAACCACTACGTGCAGTATTACCGCAATACGTTTCAGCACGGAGGGATCTCTTTGGAGGAAATGCTGGTGCCGATAGTGCATTTGACTTCGAAGTAATTAGCGAATTAGCCGATTTGATGATTAGCTGATGGGCTGATGAATAAAGCGATGAAGAACTTGTGGGTTGTCATTCTGATAATTCTTGGGAGTGTCAAGGCCAATGCGCAGAGCGTTTCCACTTCCGACAGCCTAAAGATTATGGAGGCAATTGAACAGGTGTTTCAAATGTTTGAGAAGCCTGACTATGCTCAGTTTGAGAAATCCTCAACGGATTGGATTTACTGCATTCTCTGTCGTCAAAGACCGCACCCAAGGCATTATTACATGATGCGCAGAAAGGACTTTTTTGAGAACCATATGGAAAGTCTCAAAGAGTTTGAAGACTTCAGAAAAGCGAAGGTCTCTACACAGGTTTGGCTTGAGGCGGAAAACAATAAGGTGTCGGATATCACCGCATTTGTATTGGTCTGGAAAAAAGATGAATATCAGGTTGGTAGCGAAGGCAGTTGTTTGGGGATTAATTTCAAGCGTCACGGTAACGGGTTCCAATTCTCAGGAATTGAAACGATTCCATGAGTTATCTTAAAAAAAGGCATCCTACTAACATGCACCATGAGAACATTCCTTTAGAACAGACAGGCTTTTTCAACCGTCTCATCCTCGACCTTGTTAACGGCAAGAACGAGGTGAAACCGTTCTACGGTCTTCCCCACACGCTTGAGAGCTATGCTGCCAAGATGCAGGAGCGCAACATCTTTCCCTTAGACCGGGCCACGTTGGCCGATGTGCTTTTGCAGCAATATGATGCCATCGGTGGGGCAAAGAACACGGTGCTGTCCAATATCAATGCGCTAAGTGATGACAGGACATTCACCGTAACTACCGGCCATCAGCTTAACATCTTCACTGGACCGCTCTATTTTGTTTACAAGATTCTGCACACCATCCGGTTGGCTGAAGAGCTGCAAAAGCACTATCCCGACAACCGGTTTGTGCCGGTGTACTGGATGGCAACCGAGGATCATGACCTTGCGGAGATATCGTTCTTCCATCTTTTCGGGAAGAAGTACGAGTGGAATACTACCCAGGCAGGCGCCACTGGTCGCATGCAAACCACTGGACTCTCCGACATCTGCGATGAGTTGGAACAGGTTTTCGCATCTCAACCACAAGGGCTTCAACTGGTGTCCATTTTCCGAGAAGCGTACGCTCAGAAAACCTTGGCGCAAGCCACGCGGCATCTGGCCAATGCGCTTTTCGGGCATTACGGACTTGTTGTGGTGGATGGTGACAATGCCGCCCTCAAATCGCGCTTTGCAGATGCCATGCTGCGCGATGCCTTCGATAGTGATGCGTTCAAGGCGGTAAAGACCACCAGCAGGCAGCTTACCGAATTGGACTACCATACGCAGATAAATCCCCGCGGAATCAATCTGTTCTACTTGGCCGATGGCATCCGCGAACGCATTGTGCGCACCGATACTGGTTTCCATGTGCTGCACACCGAGCTGCGTTTCACAGACGATGCATTACGCAGCGAGATGAAGGCGCATCCTGAAAAGTTCAGTCCCAACGTGGTGCTACGGCCCATGTATCAGGAATGTGTGCTGCCCAATTTGGCCTACATCGGTGGCGCGGGCGAACTGGCCTATTGGCTGCAACTGAAGGATGCTTTCGATGCAATGGGATTCAGCTATCCCGTGTTGGTGCTACGCAACCACCTGTTGCTCATTGATGGTGCATCATCT
>JBFYQB010000409.1:0-4267 GCA_041302955.1 Flavobacteriales bacterium | reverse complement strand
AAAGCAAGGAGGCGATATGGATCTTGCTGCCGTATTTCTTTGCCAGTGTAGTGGCATAACGCACCTTTTGACGGGTTTCGGGAGTACGGTCGAGCGGCAGGATGATGTTATTGAAACCCTGCTTCTTGGCATGACCCTGAATGGTGAGCACTGGACAAGGCGACTGTGTGACCACACGGAATGCATTGCTGCCTGCAAAGAACTCGGCCCAACCCGCTACTCCGTGTGTGCCCATCACGATAAGATCGACATTGGCCTCTTGCGCAGCCTGAATGATCTCGTCATAGATGCGTCCTGAACGGATGACCTGCGACACATTGATGCCATACTGGCTCTCCAACGCGTGAGCCTCTTCCTGCAAGCGCAGTTGAGCGCGTTCCTTCTCCACATATTCGGTCTTGTTGCTCGGAGCGAAGATGCCCGCATAGGCGCCTTCTTCTAGCACGTGGATCAGCGTTATCTCTGCACCGAACTTCTTTGCCATCTGAACGGCATAGTCCATTGCCACGCTGGCAGATTGAGAATAGTCGGTGGGCACTGCAATTCGTTTGATCTGGAAGTCCTGAAACATGGCGACCTATATTAGTAGTGTGGGTTGAAAATTACGAGAAAATCAATAAGGAACAAATGACGTTGTATCCTTTTTGGGAGAAGGGATTATGCTGAGCACCGGGATGTCGGACCCATTGATGACGCCCTGTGCTGACGAACCGATGAAATAGTCGGTGAAATCGAGCTCCTGCTGGGTCATGATCATGATGATATCGCCTTTGCTCTTGCTGGCATAGTCGATGATGCTGTCGGCCAACGTATGCGTGCCCTTGGTGTCGCGAACTATCTCGGCAGTGCAGCTTATACCGCTCTGCTCAATGCTCTTTTTCACCTGATCCAATTGGCGGGTCAGACGGTTGACGATGAACTCATCGTTGGTGAGCAGCACAGACACCACGCGGATGACCGACCCGAAACGCTTGGCGAACTCAACGGCCTTGGCCACTTTCTCCTTGGTCTCTTTGGTGAGATCCAATGGCAGAATGATGTTCTGGCATCCCTTGCGGTGATGTTTGCCTTTGATGGTGATGACCGGTATCTGCGATTCGCGCACTACGCGCAAGGCATTGGAACCGATGAACTTCTTCTTCAAGGTGGACGTGCCGGCAGTGCCCATCACGATGAACTGTGCATCGAGATCACTGGCGGTTTTCACGATCTGCTCGTAGATGGAACCAAAGGCGATGTGGGTGGTCATGGCCATGCCCAACGATGCCTGTTTTTCGGCCACATACTCGTTGAGTTTGCCTTCTACCTTGAGGCGCAGCGCGTCCTTGTCGTTATCTGAAAAAAGGCGGCTGAGCGAAAAATCATCTTCGATCACGCAAAGCACATGAAGCTCGCTGTGGAATACCTTTGACAGGTTCACAGCCTGTTCGAGTGCTATGGTGGATTGCTCTGAGAAATCCAATGGTACGAGGACTATTCCCGGGCTGTCCTGATTGTTCATAGATACGGCTTTGATGCCGCGAAAGTAACCACTAAAGATGACAACCGAAATAGCAGGATCGGAGCTTATAATCAACCCGGACGGTAGCATTTACCACCTTAACCTACGCCCCGAACACATAGCCCCCACCATAATCCTTGTGGGCGATCAGGGCCGGGTGCCCAAGATATCGCAGCATTTTGACGAAGTGCTCCACGTGAGGCAGAACCGCGAGTTTCTCACTCATACCGGCCGCATTGGTACCAAGGCCCTCACGGTGCTTTCCACGGGCATCGGCACAGACAACATCGACATCGTGCTCAACGAACTGGATGCGCTGGTGAACATCGACCTGGAGAAGCGCATGGCCAAGACCGACCACACTCCGCTCACCCTTGTGCGACTTGGCACCAGCGGATCGCTGCAAGAGGACATCCCGGTGGACAGCTTTCTGCTATCTACCCACGGCATCGGTTTTGACGGCCTGCTGAATTTCTATGCCGATGGTGCCGAAGTGGAAGACACCGACATGACCGAGGCATTCATCCACCAGACGGAATGGGAGGCCGATTTTCCGCGGCCCTACATTGTGGAAGGTTCGCCTTGGCTGCTCGACCTGTTGCAAGAAGGCACCTTGCAGGGCATGACCGCCACAGCCAACGGTTTCTATGGTCCACAGGGCAGGCAATTGCGCCTTGTGCCGCGCATAGCAGACCTCAACGAGCGCCTCAACGCATTCCACCATAATGGGCATCGCATTGCCAACTTTGAGATGGAGACCTCTGCGCTCTACGGCCTCGGCAAGGCGTTGGGGCACGAATGCGCCACGGTATGCGCCATCATCGCCAACAGATTCAAACGCGAATACAGCAAGAACCACGACCATGCAGTTGAAAAGCTCATCGTTCATTTGCTGGACAAACTGACCCGACAATGAGAATAGGCATGGTATGCTACCCCACCTTTGGTGGTAGCGGAGTGGTGGCCACAGAACTGGGGCGCGAATTGGCCATGAAAGGCCACGAGGTGCATTTCATCACCTACGACCTGCCGGTGCGGTTCGATCATTTCCTTCCCAACCTGCACTACCACGAAGTGCGTGTAAGCGATTATCCGCTGTTCGACTATCAGCCCTACGAGCTGGTGCTGGCCAGCAAGATCGTGGACGTGGTGAAGCACGAGAAGCTCGAGATGCTGCATGTGCACTATGCCATTCCCCATGCCTCGGCAGCCTTCATGGCCCGCGAGATATTGAAGACCGAAGGTATCTACCTGCCCTTCATCACCACGCTGCATGGCACAGACATTACGCTGGTGGGCAAGGACAGCTCGTTTGAGCCCGTCATCACCTTCGCCATCAATCAGAGCGATGCCGTGACGGCAGTTTCCGAAAGCCTGAAGGCCGACACCTACGCCCATTTCAAGGTGAAGCGCGACATTGAAGTGATTCCCAACTTCATCGACCTGGCGCGCTATGCCGGATGTTCTACGCAGGGAGTTCGCAACACCTTTGCCCCCGCAGGCGAGAAACTGCTGCTGCATGTGAGCAACTTCCGCCCTGTGAAACGCGTGGAGGACACCGTGCGCATATTCGCCAAGGTGCGCGAACAGATACCTGCCAAGCTGCTGCTGGCAGGCGATGGCCCCGAAAGACACCGCATAGAGGCGCTGTGCCGCGAGCTGAACACCTGCAAGGACGTCCATTTTCTGGGCAAGCTCAAGTATATCGAAGAGGTCTATTCTGTGGCCGACCTCTTTCTGCTGCCGTCAGAGACCGAGAGTTTCGGCCTTTCGGCCTTGGAGGCCATGGCATCGCGGGTGCCTGTCATCTCGTCCGATTCGGGTGGCATACCTGAGGTGAACGTGCATGGCATCACTGGTTTTATGAGCCCTGTGGGCGATGTGGACAGCATGGCGGCCAATGCACTGCTGCTGCTGAGCGATCCCGACATGCTGGAACGTTTCCGCGAACAGGCCTTTCAGCGTGCCAAGCTCTTCAGCAAAGAGAATATCATCCCGCTCTATGAGGCGCTGTATCAGCGCGTAAGCGGCTAAAGCATTGCCTATAGTCCTGCCGCCAATCGGCTGCCTTGGTCTATGGCGCGCTTGGCATCCAGTTCGGTGGCAAGGAATGCACCGCCAATGAGGTGCACCGCAATGCCCTTGGCCTTGAGCGTGGCATCCATGGCGTTGTTACTGCGCTGTCCGGCACAGATCACCACGTTGTCCACCTCCAGCACCTGAGCTTTTCCACCTACGGTGATGTGCAGCCCTTGGTCGTCAATGCGGTCATACTGCACGGCATTCATCATCCGCACCTTCTTGCTCTTCAGCGCGCTGCGGTGTATCCAGCCTGTGGTCTTCCCCAGTCCATCGCCCACTTTGGTCTCTTTGCGTTGCAAGAGATAGATCTCGCGGGGCGAAGGTTCGGGCTGTGCCACCACGCCCTCTATGCCGCCCGTGGCCTCGTTGGTGGCATCAATGCCCCACTCTTTGAGGAATGCAGCAAGGTTCTGTGATGTGCTCGGGCCGCTATGGCTCAGGTATTCTGCTGTGTCGAACCCTATGCCTCCCGCACCGATGATGGCCACACGCTTGCCCACCGGCTTCTTATCGCGCAGCACATCCAAGTAGCCCATCACTTTCGGATGGTCTATGCCTTCTATCTTGGGCGTATTGGGCGTGATGCCCGTGGCAAGGATCACCTCATCAAAGGTGGACAGCAGTTGCTCATCTGCACGGGTGTTCAGTTTCAGGTCAACGCCTGTCAACGCTATCTGCCGTTTA
>JBFYQB010000408.1:0-5183 GCA_041302955.1 Flavobacteriales bacterium | reverse complement strand
AACCAATTCATACAAAGAACTATTAGGCTGCACGACCCAGACTCAGGTCATTAGTTCTTACACGGTGCTTCCGCACAATCCTGCAATAACTGGAGTTCATTTCACCAATACAAATCCTGTTCAAATTGAGATTGTGAGGTGACGTTTAAAGATGGTTATATCAATCTTCCCTGCTCTTCACAAGTGACCCCTCATGACAATGACAAACCAAGAGAAAATTGATAGCATTATACATCTGAAAGGGGAAGAACTTGTATCCCAGGGGTATATATGGGAGATACTGGAAGCACCAAAAGACAGAGATGTTTTTGCAAAGTATCTTGAACTCAGATACAAACAGGGAGAAGGATGGGCAAAAAATTGTTATGCGAATTATGAGATGGATGTATTTGTAGTATTCAAACTACAACAGCTATTGTCGCCTTATCAATTTGATGTGTTCATAGAAAAAATCAGACCTCAATTAGAGAACAGCTGATTTCCCTGCCCATCCAATTGTTCCGATACACTCGTTGAAGAGACGCTAAGAGGGCGGGTGGAATGATGGGCATGAGATGGCTTCGTTCCTCGCCATGACGAGACGGGAGGTGAGTACCGCATTGAGTATCGCAATGGAGAAATACATCACAAACATCAGCACATCCTGTGTGCTATTGATGTGAAACGTGAAGGTGGGCGGGATGAAGAAGAAATTCCACACCACGGCACTCAGTGCTGCTGCTGCCATCACGGGCCAAACTGGCAGCACCATGGCCATCACCGATACGGCCAGCAGCAACAGCAGGGCCACGGCCATGTAGCCGATGAGCGGCATCAAGAGCTGTCCGACCAAGGCCGTGACACACACCACCGCAATGCTGATAAGGTAATGTGGCACAGTGCCACGCCTTTCGCTTCTATTGACGGAGAAGTGTCCCATGCGGGCGAAAGTAATCCGTCATATGTAAAGAATTCATAAAGACCGAAGGAGGCCAATGGGAAAGGAGGCTATGGCTCCAGGGCATATACACCCACTATAACATTGCCATCCACACGTATCTGGTGGACAGGATGTTCATATGGGTAGCTGCCTTCAACAAAAGGTCTGAATTCGATTGGAAAACGGTGATTGGAAATGAAATACTGCGCACTGTCGCGGGTGGTATTGTACAACCTGTCGCGCAACCGCTGAGGGAACATAAGTTGATTGAGATCGCCTGGCATGTTGGCCACTTCTATTCTGATAAGTCCTTCAGGTTCATGCGTCAATAGCCACTCGAACGCTTGTTTGTAAGAGCCTCCCCAATAATCCATCTCATAATTTTTCCAAGCATCATCGCGGGCCAACGAGTTGAAGTAAATGTTCTGAAACGGATGATTCAGTATGTTCCATGCCGCCATGTGGCCCAACGGAACGAAGATGAGCAGCCATAATAGTAGTCTGGGAACATAGACCTCCATCTGTTGCACCATCCAACGCAATCCTGCCACCCCAATGATGACAAGTGCCGGGTAAACGAAGAATACATGCCGCCATCCGTCATAGACCACAGCATTATTCCCAACAATGACGAACAGTGGCAATATTGCCCAAATGGCTACCGCCATACGGTATGATGCATTCAACTTGTTTGATCGAAGGAACCATATAAAGACACCAATGCCTATTGCGATCACCATGAACATCGGAGTGGATATGATCATCCACCATGGAAGATAGTACCATGGCAATTGCGATGGCGTCAAGAATTGACCTCGGAACAATATCTCGCTACTCCACGGATAAGCACTCATCCTCGTCAGCGCATTATAGAATTCTTCTAAAGGAGCATGCCATAGTGTTGGCCAAAATGCCACAATTCCGGCCCATAGTATTATACTGAACAGGCACCCCAGCACTGCAAGACGTAATGCTTCCTTCAAAGACAGAAACATTCGCGGAAGCATAAGTAAGAACGTTATCATGGGAACGAAGGCACCTAGCACGCGGATATCAATAAGCCATGCGCAGACCAAGGCGTGAATAACAACTGTGCGCCAATCAGGGTGGCGAATCACCCGCATCATGCTGTGCATCGCAATGATGAACATGAACATGAAGGAGGCGTCTTTTGAGTTATAGAACGAATGGGAAAGTATCTGCGGACTTAACATCAAGAACACCACAGCCAACAAGGCCCATACAGGCCGCTTGAACATTGCGAGTGAGAACGCATAGAAGAAAATGCCCCCAACAAGTGAAAACAGGAATGTGAGCAGATGCCTTAATCGATAAATATCTCCAGGCTCATCAAATTGCATCCAGTGCTCTACTTGATAAAGAACAAATTGAAATGCCGGGCCATGGTATCTGCTCTCATATTCCAATAGGAACGTGTCTCCATAAAACAAGTAATGATGCACGAACTGGCCATAATCATGCTGATACTTCTCATCCCATGTGATGCCATAGTCGCCATGGACAATAATGCCCCACGTTCCGAAAAGCAAGAAGAACCCCACAGCCCATTGATGCGCGTGAACTATCTTAATCAGCTGCGAAAACAATGACCTCATAGTTTGATAAGGTCGATTTTCTTGAAGAAAATGTACTTGAGTACGAAGCTGAGACCAGTGACCACCACTGAAGCATACAACGCTTGAAAATGGAACACATCAACCGCCAGGGTCATGGTCCCGATAATGAAAAGCGAAAACACACCGCTGGCGGAGACATACTTCCAAAACTCAGGTTCCATCACTTTCATGAGCAGATAGGTATAGTAACGACCCACGTAAAGAATAAGAACTCCGATAGTAGAGCCCAGCCAACCTGGAAGATGCATCACATCTATAAGTAGCCACATGATGCCAATATTGATAGCCGTCCAGATGCCCCCAGCAATTGAGAACCGGACAAAATGGGACAGGCGGGGGTTTCGCAACAGTTCCTTTGAACGCATTGGGCGGCAAATTGCGAATAATCCACGAACCTCTTAATGCTAATTTAACATTGATATGAAACAAGGGTAATCCTCCTCTTCCCAGTTGAGACGAGGCAAATGGTCAATTTTCAGCCTTTAACATTTCATTAACACCCTTGGCCTGAACCATGGTCTAATTTTGACCCGTTCTCAGAAACCAACAAACGAACACGATGAAAAATTTAATGCTTCTTTTGGTGATGACCATCGGTTCTTTCACCATTGCAAATGCCCAAGTTGCGGGTGCAAAACTTGATTTCGAGAAACTCGAGCACGATTATGGCACCATCGATCAGGGAGGAAATGGAACTACTGAATTCCGTTTCACCAACACAGGAACAGAGCCTTTGATCATCTCCAATGCAAAAGGTTCTTGCGGTTGCACCGTTCCAGAATGGCCAAAAGAGCCGATCGCTCCAGGTGCTTCCAGCTCTATCAAAGTAAAATACGACACCAAGCGTGTAGGCCCTATCAGCAAGACAGTTACCATCACTTCAAACGCGGTTGACAACCCTTCTGCGCTGTTGAAGATAAAAGGTACAGTGAATGCAGTAGCCACAGACGAATCCATTATGGAGAAGAAGGCCATCGAAGGTGCTACTCCAGTAGAATAGAAGATAGTTAGGTTGGTTTGATCCGTTGAAAAGGCCTTCTGGACCCAGTGTCCGGAAGGCTTTTTCTTTTGGGGTCAACTCGGTGGCCTATCTTCGCCCGCTCAAAAAAACATCATCAATGCCAAAGCTTTCTGCCAAAGGGGATAAGATGCCCGCCAGCCCAATTCGCAAACTGGTGCCCTACTCTACTGCTGCCAAAGCGGCTGGCAAACATGTCTATCACCTCAACATTGGCCAGCCGGACATTGCATCGCCTCAAGTGGCGTTGGATGCTGTCCGCAACATCGACAGGAAGCTGATCGAATACAGCGACTCCGATGGATTTGCAAGCTATCGGAAGGCGTTGGCGAACTATTACACCCGTGTGGGAATCCCTGTTGATGCCGCGAACATCATGGTGACCACCGGAGGATCGGAAGCACTGACCATAGGTTTCATGACCGCAATGGATCCAGGCGATGAGATCATCATCCCAGAACCGTTCTATGCCAATTACAATGGCTTTGCTACCATGGGCGGCATGACAGTGAAACCCATCACTGCGCACATTGAGGATGGTTATGCACTGCCTTCGGTTGCTGAATTTGAAAAACAGATCACTCCGCGCACCAAGGCCATTCTGATCTGCAATCCGGGCAATCCGACAGGGTCGCTCTATACGCAAGAAGATCTGGAGCATCTGGCCGAGCTGTGCGTGCGCCATGACCTGTATCTGTTTGCCGATGAGGTGTATCGTGAGTTCTGCTATGATGGGGCGCATCCGTTCTCGGCCATGAATCTGAAAGGAGCGGAACAGCATGTCATCATGGTCGATTCGGTGAGCAAACGGTATAGCATGTGTGGAGCGCGGATCGGAGCATTGATCACACGCAATGCGGCATTCATGGCCAACGCGCTCAAGTTCGCACAGGCCAGATTGAGCCCGCCAACACTTGGACAAATCGCAGGCGAAGCTGCATTGAACACTCCGCAGTCCTACTTCGATGCTGTGGTGAGCGATTATGTGGAAAGGCGCAATGTGCTGGTGGATGGTCTGAATGCCATTCCTGGTGTATTGTGTCCGAAGCCTGCTGGTGCATTCTATGCCATGGCCCGTTTGCCCATTGACAATGCCGACCGTTTCTGCCAATGGATGTTGGAAGAATTCTCGTTCAACAACGAAACGGTGATGATGGCTCCGGGAACTGGTTTCTATAGCACGGCAGGTGCTGGCACGGACGAGGTGCGTATGGCATACGTGCTCAAAGTGGAAGACCTGCGTAAGGCGGTGCGCTGTTTGGAGGAAGCGTTGAAGGTGTATCCTGGCAGGACGGTGGCCAACGCCCAGATCACATCAGGAGCCAGAGCGTAGTTCCATCAACGCTCTCACGGCCCAATACACCAAGAACAGCCACGGAAATCCGTGAAACACCAGGTCGAACCAGTCCATGCCCGTCATGCCGATGGCACCGCCTGCCACCCAGCGGATCTTGCCGATGATGTGTGGTTCGGGAACAAAAGGCGCTAGGCCGAGTGTCAGGGAGGCAAAGACCCAGACCATGAGTTGCCGTTTGGTAGTTGATCGCATGGCGCAAAGGTCAAATGCGGCATTCCGAAAGACGGTGACAACAGATACATTCGCCTAGAT
>JBFYQB010000407.1:0-3387 GCA_041302955.1 Flavobacteriales bacterium | reverse complement strand
TGGAGAACTTATTGGCAAACGAATTCTTGCCCGGCATGCCCTCAGCATTCAGGTTTCGTGAACCCATAAGCATGGCATGTGGGTGCGCATTGTGTTCGGCAATGAACTTTGGAATGTCGTTGGCAAAATGCTGTCCATCACTGTCCATGGTAAGGGCGAAGGTGAAACCCATTTCCAAGGCCTTGGCAAAACCCTGCCGCAATGCATAGCCCTTTCCTTTGTTGGTATCGTAAGCAACTACGGTGACACGGTCGGCAAAGGATGCGATGATAGAAGCTGTACCATCTGTAGCGCCATCATTCACCACTATGACATCGTGCGCATGAAGGAACACCTCATCAAGCACTCGGGCAAGCGTACGCTCATTATTGTAGGTGGGAACAATGACACAGATGCCGAGCTCGCGCAGGGCATTGCTGCATGCAGCATCAGCCGAAGGCACCATTTATCTTAAAGAATATGGTTTCTGCATTCTTGCCTGTGCATGCGAACTGATGGCCTCCATCGCGCTCAACAAACGTGTAGTGTAACTCCAACTCTTGTGTCTTCGTTGGGTCGAGGACACTCAAGAATTTCACCTGTTTTGCACGAATGAAGGTGGCGGACGCACCTATCATCCAAGCTGCTTCATCAATGACCATTTGCGTAAGCGCAGCTCCGGGAGCAACCGGCTGATCGGGAAAGTGCCCTTTGTAGACCTCATGGGACGCATCTATACGCACATGTACAACAACCGAATCGGCAAGTGATGGCGAGGTGATACGAACATAGAAACCCTGGAGAGACGACATGCTACCTTATTTATAGGCGGTCAAAGTTAGGTTGGACAGGATAACTGCGTTCATGTCAGTGATGGGAGAGCTGTGGGACCGGAACGGAGTCAGATTTTGATGACCTTTCCTACTGTTGCACGCACTTCTTTAGGGATGGCAGCAAGGATAACATCTCGCAGTGCGGCTATCATTCCAGTTTTCACATGCACTCGGTTGGTAACGAGGCTCACCTCACGCACAGGCGGAATACCTTCGAACGGCCGAAGCAACTCGCGCTGAACGGAGTTGAGATTGAGCGTGGCGAGATATGGCAATATGGTCATGCCGCGATGCATCTCTACGAGACGTTCGAGTGTTTCGAGCGAACCACTTTCGAACACCAACGGATGTTGGGTATCGGACTGCTGTGCTTTGCAGATATTGAGTACTTGCCCACGCAGGCAATGCCCTTCGGATAGGAGCCAAGTGTCATCAAGGTCGAGGTCGGAGGCATCGATCTCTTTCTTGGAGAAAAGGCGATGACTGCGGCCTACGTAAGCGACCATGGGCTCTTGGAAAAGCACCTGTTCGGTGATGCCCCGCTCGTGCAATGGAGTGACGAGGATGCCCAGGTCCAATTCGTCCTTGCGCAGCTTTTCGATGATGACATTGGTCTGCAACTCTTGGACTATAAGGCGGATGCCCGCATGTTGGCGTTCGAACAGCGGCACGAACAGCGGCAGCAGATAGGGTGCAAGCGTGGGAATGATGCCTATGGTGAGTTCGCCAGTAAGGGTTCCCTCCTGCTCTGCTATCAGATGCTTCATCCGTTCGGCCTCTTTCAATATGATATAGGTCTGGGAGATGATGGCCTGCCCCAATGGTGTGGGAATGAGTGGTTTTTTGGAGCGGTCGAAGATCTTGACGCCTAGCTCGTCCTCCAACTTCTGCACCTGCATGGTGAGCGATGGCTGAGTTACGAAGCAGCGGTCTGCTGCTCGGACAAAGTTGCGCTCCAGATCGAGGGCACGGATATATTCAAGTTGTTGAAGGGTCATAAGTTGAACAATGAACAATTAGCAATGGACAATCTGTAATGCTTGCTGGACAGTGACAACATGGAAGAAACGCTTCAGTGGTCTCGCTAGCCGCCACTCTTGCATACACACTGGACCATAGTAGCTCACGTCTTGTGGCATCAAGCAAATATATAAGCAAAAACTATAGTTGTATAAAAACTATTGATTTGACAAGTGATAATTTGGGCTGCACTTTTGCACCATCAAATCGCTGAGGCCAATGGGCCGAGGCCCAACAACAAGACGCCATGAACACGAATCGCATCGGATTGAACACGGAACTATCCAATTCATTAGTAACGGAGCTGAACACGTTGCTGGCCAACTACCAACTTTATTACCAGAACCTGCGTGGGTTTCATTGGAACATCAAAGGTGATGCGTTCTTCACGCTGCACCTGAAGTTTGAGGAATTGTATGGCGATGCGGTGCTGAAGATAGATGAGATAGCAGAGCGCGTGCTTACGCTTGGGGGAACTCCGCTGCATACCTACACCGATTATCTGAAGCATTCGACCATCAAAGAGGCTGCGAATGTGACCGATGGTGAAGGAACGGTGGGCACCACACTCGCCAACCTGAAAACACTGCTCGAGTTAGAACGCAACATCCTGAGCTTGGCCGGAGAAGCAAACGATGAAGGCACTGATGCCCTGATGAGCGGCTACATCAGTGCACAGGAGAAGACCGTCTGGATGCTAAGCGCATATCTGGGAAGGAGATAAGGCTCAGGCACGGACCACTAACATCTGAATTTGAATACAAAGAACAACCTCTATAAAGAGGCTGGGATACCATTGCCTAGTTCGTCAAAAATCAATCAACAGTAATCAATCATCAAAAAACAAAAACAATGGAAAACAGAATCCTAAGCATCGGCAGTACTTTCCCTGCCTTCGAGAAGACCGCAGTGGTCTCGAGAGAGAAAGGAAAGGAGTTCGCAACCTTATCTTCAGAAAGCCTGAAGAGCACGGACGGACGCTGGACAGTGATGTTCTGGTGGCCGAAGGACTTCACGTTCGTCTGCCCTACAGAGATCGCGGAGTTCAACAAGAGTCATGGTGAGTTTGAGGACCGCGATACGACCCTGATCGGTGCATCGACAGACAGCGAGTTCGTGCACCTCGCATGGCGCAACGACCACGAAGACCTGCGCGACCTGAAGTTTCCGATGCTGGCCGACACGAGCAAGAGTCTGGCTGAGAGCCTCGGCATATTGGACACGAAAGAGAAAGTGGCCTATCGCGTGACGTACATCATTGACCCAGAGGGCATCATCCGCTGGGTATGTGCCAACGACCTGAGCGTGGGCCGCAATGTGAAAGAGGTGCTACGTGTATTGGATGCTTTGCAGACCGATGAGCTGTGCCCTTGCAACTGGACCAAAGGACAAGAGACCATCACGGTATGAGCATGGAAACGATAGAAACCCAAGTGGAGCAGCTTGCCGATATCAGCAGGTTAACAAATCCAGTGGCAACGTTGCTCACCAAGACAGATAGCCGCTATCTGCGCGATGTGCGTGTGAGCCTTAAGAATGTGCTGGAGAGTGCGCA
>JBFYQB010000406.1:0-7756 GCA_041302955.1 Flavobacteriales bacterium | reverse complement strand
TTCAAAGGTCTGGGTGCTGTTCTGTGCAATGTTTGCCTTCATTGCTGCGAGGGTGATGTCCTTGGCATCAAGCGAAACTGGCAGAGGCGACCCGGTCGATGGTTCCAAACCGCCTAACCAGAGCGCATAGGCCAGTTTCACAATATGGCTATGACCGATGGCCCTGCGCTCTCCACTGCGCAGTTGGACCTTACCAGAACATTGCAGCCTGCGCCAATGCGAATAATCATCTTTGAAACCGGCCAGCATCAGTGGTCGCGAATCGTTGCCACCACTATGCACCAGCACCATATCAGGGGCATACTTCCTACCCTTGAACAGATAGTGCAGCACCTCTTCGAATGAAGTTCCCGAATTGAGACCACCGTTCATCACCTCAATGCGCCAGTGCGCGTTGGGAAATGCCTCGTCCACCTCCTTTTGCAGCAGGCCTTGCAGCACCGTTGGCCATGCATTATCAGGGTCTTCCTCGCCATCGCCATACGTGGTCGATCCGCCAAGGCAAAGTATCCTGAAGGTGGTACTGTCGGCAACAAGGCTGAAATCGGCCGTATTGCGGTATCCGTCCGCATTGTGCTGCTTCATGCCTTTGTCCTCAAAAAGGGGTGTGTTCGTGTAGTGGAGGTAGGAATGGGCCTGTATGCGAATGGCACTCGCTTGGCATGCGCCAGTGTCACATTGCATCAAGTAGTTGAGGGCGTTGCGGTCCGATTCAGGGATCACGTAAGGGTACAGCACACCAACGCCAAGGTCTATAAGCAACAGGCCGCCCAACACCACCACAACCAGCAGTCCATACTTAAGCAACAGCAAGCTATTGACGCGCATCATGACCATCGTTTAAAGAACCAAAAGAACGCAAAAGAACCACTGGCCTTTTGGTCAGATATGCCTACTAACAAGCATGGTCTTGCTGCTGCATTATTGCCATACACTACCTTTGGCACTATGAGCGCATGCGATACCAGATTCGACCGATTGTCTGAACGAGTAAACCGTGAACTTTACTGCAACGGATACGCCATTCTTGGACGGATAGACAGGGAAACGCTCCTTTCGCTGCGCAATGAGACGAACAAGATCAAGAAAGAGATCATAGACTGGCGGTCGGGCGGCAGGCTCTTTGCGTTGATAGACACCTATCGTTCGCTTTTTCTGCGTTCGAACAAGATCGTGGAAGACCACATGGGTGAGTTTGTGCGCAGCCATTTTTCCATGGATCAGGTGGTGGTGCATGCTGCATCGCATTTTGTGAAACCCGTTGGAAAAAAGGGCAAATTCCTTTGCCACCAGGATTCTTCGATAGTGGAGGAGCCCGAGAATTTTGCGGTCAATGCTTGGATGCCCCTCAATGATGTGAACAGGATAAACGGCTGTGTATGGGCCCTGCCCGGAAGTCATATCTATCCGTTCTACACGCGTTATGCGGGCAACAACCCCTATTCAGACCCTGGTATGCAAAAGGAACTATGGGCACGGATGCGCCCCGTTCCGATGAAGGCCGGAGAGATCCTTCTGTTTCATCGCAGCCTGTTCCATGGGTCGTCCATCAACTACTTGCCGTTTCATAGATTGGCCATAGAATCGGTCATTTTGCCGCGAAAGGCCCAGCTGATAGTGAACTACAAGGACGAGACCGTTCCGGCCGATAAGATTTTGATGTTCAACGTGACGAAGGAACACTTCTTTGAGAATGACGACCCTCGTGGAAAAATGCTCAAGGAAATGAAAGATTATGTAGTGAAGGATTTTCAGGGCAACGACTACGCCAGTGGAGGCGTTAGGTCATGGTTTCCAAAGTTTGCGGAGCGGGCCCAACAGCCGTTGTAACCAGCCTGTGGTTACAGGTTCGTGTATCCATACCAAGGCATCCTCTAACGAGTTGAAAGAACGGATCTCGCACTGCTCGTCCACGTGGCTCATGTTCTCAGGCGGGGCCACGATCAGGGCGTTCTTCACCACCCCAAGGGCCAGTGCTCGCTCATACCAATCGCCTACGATCCATATATCAGCCTCTTTCCAGTCCACCTGACAGCGGCTTATGTCATCAATGTACTTCGTCACCCCATGCTGATGCATCAGCACAAGCATCTGCTCCATCACTTCCATCACCTCTGGGGTTGTTATCGGGCCAGCATCCCAATCGGTATGCAGGATATTCCCCTCCAGGATTTGGAATTGAGCCTTCATGACCAGTAATAGAGGTTCGTGTCGTCAGTGCCATAAGCGGCCCAACATCCGTAGCTGATCCGTGGCCGGGTGCCGATGACGGGTTCCACGCGGTGCCATCGGTCGAAGTCGGCAAAGAGCATGGCATCGCCTTCTTCCAATGTCCATGTCGTGAATTTCGAGGGGTCACTGAAGATGTCGAAGCGCTTGCCATCACTTTTGCGTTCGAGGCTGAGCCCTTTAACATTGTGATACTCCTCCCTGCTGAAGTCGAACAGGGTGAAATCGCCTCCGGTGTCGGGACGTTGCACCACCATGAAAACGCTGATCTGCCTATAGACATCCGCATATTCGGCCACCGGGGCATAACTCCATTTGATGTTGCGGTGTGCGTAGTCCCACCCGGTGTGTGGAGTGGTGAGGCCCATCGGATCGGTATTTGGTTCGATGTAGCGCACGGTGCCATGCACATACGGTGCGCCATCGGTTCTTCTGGTGGCTAGCAGGGGGGCATTGTCGTTGTTCAGTTTTTGGAGTAACGTGGCATAGCGCTGGGCAATGTCGAGGGTCAGATGGTGGCGCAAAGCATCGTTAAGCTGCTGGGAACGGGCAAAGAAACCGTCCACCGAATCCTGGGCCAATTGGCCGGTGCTACAGGCCGGAGGAAAGGTGCGTGCGCCCGGATGTGGCACTTCGAAAAGCGCGGCAGGCATGGCCTCAAGATCCAGTTTCATCTGCTGCACCTCAGCCTTGCTAAGCACACCTTTGATGAGGAATGCTGTCCTCCGTTGGGTCATCACATGGCGGACGTGGTCCTGTGGGTGTGCGCAGAGGTTGGCATAATTCACCTCCACCACCTTCAATTTCTTATGAAAGAGAGACTTCAGACTATCAAGGATGCCCATCTTATGTCCAAAGGTAAATGTGTTTTCTATCCAACGACCAAGCGGAGAAACCCCCATACGTGTAGCGGTCCGAATGTCCGCCCATCCGGCTCACGCTGTGCCAGATCTGACCTCCACTGAATAGGATCAGGTCACCTTCGTCCAGTTTCAGTTCCAACTTTCGGAAGGTGTCCACATGCTTCTTCTGACCCGAAGTGCGGTGTATGAGATTCATCGCGTTGTCGATCTCAGCATAGGCATCATACTCGATGTCGTGCAGCACAAGGTTGCCGCCTGTTTCGGCCTTTTGTATCATGGCGATGTAACTCACGTGGTTTCGGACATCGACCTGCGATAGGAAATAGCCATACTGCTGCTCCTTGCCACGATAGAAATCATTGTCGGCATGTATCCTGATGATGCCATAGTCTGGGGTGATGGAACGGAGACATCCCGAGGGGAAATGATCGCCCGATGCGCTGAATGGGGCAGAAGCGATGGTTTCTCCCTGTGTTGCCATCGTTTGAAACAGCCGAAAGTTCTTTTCTTCAAAATCCACCTGCGTGATGTCCTTCAAATAGCTCAGGTCCTGTTGGGCGCGGTCGAAATAGCTAGCATCTCCCTCCTTATTAAGTTTTTCGAAAACGGGTGGAATGCTGGTATAGCGGCCTCCATATCCGCTCAATCGGTTGCGGTCCATGCGGTGCATCCCCTGTTTGATCCGGGCGACCTCCTGCGCATCATAGAATCCCTTGATGATGAGGGCATCCAGTTTCCGATCGAAAAGATCCCCATAGGATATGTGGGCATCGGCCACGGCATCGGCCTGCACCGTTGCAATACGGAAAGTAGCCTTAGGCCGTAGTGCGTCCCACAATTTTTTGAATAGGGCCATCATTGCGTTTTCTAGGTTGAGACCTCAGCATAGGTCCATTGCAGGATCGGACGGAAGGGCGCTGGGCTATCGTCATACCAACTTGGGGGCATGTCATCGGGGCGCAGCACATCAAAATGCAACAAGTTCTTTCGCAGTGGCGAGATCCGCATCCGTTCATCCCGACAAAGCACGCTGAGATAGTAGCGACCGAAATTGAAAAGCCTTTCTGGTAGTTGGACACTGAAACGGTAATCGGTATCAGCCTTCTGGAGGCGTAGATGTGGATCGACAGTGAGGTAGGAGATAGACAGCACAACATTATTGAAGCTGTCGTTCACTTGGATCAGGAATGGAAAAACGGCCTCGGTCGAAGAGGTTCTCACGTTGAAGGATATCTGAACAGTCTGGTGGTAAAGGAACGCGGCATTTTCCGCACCATCGGCATCGTGTACTATGATTTTGGTCATACGATAGGGGCCGAAACTCATCTCCTCTGCTGTCCGTGCGGCCTGATGCAGTGCGGGCACGGCATCGTCAGCCGTCACATAGTCGCGCAGCACTTCCATGCTTCCTCCAATGCGCTTCACAGTTCCTGCATCCAATACGATGAATCTGTTCGCAAGGCCCGCCAATTCCCCTATGTTGTGCGAAACGATCACGAGCGTCTTGGCCTCATCGTTGGCCAAGGCAAGGATTTTGGCTTCCGTTTTCTTCCTGAAATATTGGTCGCCCACCTGCATCACCTCGTCCAACAGCAGAATGTCGAAATCCAAATGGATGATGATGGAAAAGGCCAGCCTGAGGAACATGCCATCGGAGTAATACTTCACGGGCGAGTCGATGAAACTGCCGATCTCGCTGAATTCCACGATGCGGTCGAACACCCCATCGATCTCCTTCCGCTTCATGCCCAATAGTTCGCCTCTGAGGTGGACGTTCTCGCGGCCCGTCAGGTCGGGATGGAAGCCTGCACCCACATCCAGCACCGATGCCACCCTGCCGTCTATCACCACTTGGCCTTCGGTCGGTTTGGTTATGCCGCTCAAGATTTTCAACAGGGTGCTCTTGCCCGAACCATTGCGACCGATGATGCCGATGATGTCACCTTGATTGACATCGAACGACACGTTGCGGAGCGCCCAAAACCCATCTGCCCCGTTGGGCTCACCACTTTTGACGTAGTGTTTGGAGATATGCTCCACCCGCATTATGACATTGCCCTGTTGTATCATACCGTATCGGCCATGTTGTCCTCCATCCGTTTGAAAAAGGCCACGCCCCCCAATAGTAGCACCAAGGCGATGCCAATGCCGATGCCATGGCCAAGATGTAGCGCACCGTAATCCCATATGGCCCACCGGAAGCCCTCTATCACTCCGGTCATGGGGTTCAGATAGAGCAGCCCCTTGAATTCGTCTGGGATGAGTGTTCCCGGATAGAACACTGGAGTGAGCCAGATGCCAAAGTTGACCAGATAGGGCACAATGTGTTGCAGGTCGCGATGCCGCACCGTTAGGGCACACAGCCAGACACTGACCGACAATCCCACCAATGCATTGAGCAGGATGAACACCGGCAACAGCACCACATGCCAACTGGGCATGATGCCGTTGATGGACATGATGATGAACAGCAGGCCAATGGAGATGCAGAGGTCCACCATGCCGACCAGAACTTTTGAGAGAAGGAGGATGAGCTTGGGGAAGAATATCTTTTTGACCAGATCTTGGGCCTGAAGCAATGAGAAGCTGGCCTGATAAACGATGTAGCTGAAGAAATACCAGCTTGTCATCCCAGTAAACGCGAAGATGGCATAGCCGCTTTCGGGGATCCCCTCCAGTTTCACAACGCGATTGAAGAAGAAATAGAATATTAGCAGGCCTGAAAGGGGCTGAATGGCGGTCCAGAGAAGGCCAAGTGCGGTCTGAGCATATTTGATCTTCAGCTCCCTGCGTGCCAGTGTGACGACCATGGCCCGGAATTTCCAGACCTTTAGCAGATACTGGCCCAAGGACTCTGGAGTGGCACTGAAAACGGTTCTTTTCAACTCGATACGTTTAGGCGAATACCTCTGGTCAAAATTGGCGAAAAGAACTGCATCCACACGGCCACATTACCCCACTCCCATCTGAGCACGGCCCAATGCACACCATGGCCGAGTTTGTGTTCAGGCAAAACACACAGCAACGTCTTTTGCAGGACCTGAATTCAGGAAATTAAAGCCTAATGAGTTCTTTGTGTCAGGTGGGTGTGTATTTATAGAACTGCATTATATTTGTCTGTGCCGTCCTGATGCTTTCCTTGGACACTGGTTGCCCCAAGAGTTACAAGTGCTATTTCGTGACCCATGAATTGGAGGAATCTACTTTTTACTCTCTTGGCATGCAGCTTATATTTCCATGGGGATGCCTCCGCGCAGGTCACAGCAACCTCCCGATTTTTGATCGAATGGAATGACCTTGTTGTCATCACCATGAAAACCGATGGGATCAACCCGGTGCTGGCCACCCGAATATATCTGTATCCGAACATAGCGGCACGTGAGGTGATGTCCACGACATCGCCTGAAAACAGGGTGTTTTCTGGGAATCTGAATGGACTTCAGCCCATTGAGGCACCCAAGAATATGATCGAACATGAGCTGGCGGCAATTCATGCATACTATAAGGTGATGCTCACGCTCAATTATAGGGAACAGCTATGCCATGACCTGTATGATAGGCAGATCGAGGTATATAAGGGGTTTGTGCCGCAGGCGGTCTTTGATGCGAGTATCGCCTATGGAGACAAGGTGGCGAAGATCATTTTGGCATGGGCCGCTGCCGATGGGTATAGGGAAACAAAGGCAAGACCTTATCACCACTCTACAGGCAGGCCGGGCACATGGATACCGACCCCACCGGAATACCGACCCGCATTGGAACCCTATTGGGGCGCCTTGCGACCGGTGACCATTGACAATTTGGAACGCTTCTCGCAACCGCCAAACGTGGCGTACAGTGCTGATGAGAAGAGCCCTTTCTATGCCTTGGCACGAGCGGTCTATGACGTGTCACTGGACCTTAGCGAGGAGCAGCGCAGGATTGCAGAATTCTGGGACGACAATCCCGACCTCAACAATTTTCAGGGGCATATTCCTACCCCGAGGCGGCACATAAATCCAACGGCACATTGGATGAGCATTGTGGGTCAGGTATTGAAACGGGAGAAACGGGATTTCGTGCAGTGTTCGCAGATCTATGCCGCAGTTGCAGTGGCTTTTTTCGATGCCAATCTGGTGTGTTGGTACGATAAGTTCAACTATGACCTTGTCCGCCCGGTAACCTTCATACAGGACAATATCGATTTCGACTGGCTGCCACTGCTGGTCACGCCCCCATTTCCGGAACACACAAGCGGACACAGTGCTTGCAGCGCGTCATGCGCCACGGTATTGACCCACTTTTTTGGCAACGACTATGCCTTTACCGACTCTACGCATGTTGCTTCCGGTCTTGGAGTTAGGACGTTTTCATCCTTCAACGCGGCTGCGGCAGAGGCGGGGATAAGCAGGTTTTATGGAGGGATTCACTATATGACCGCAGTGCAGCAAGGAGCGATCCAAGGCAACACGGTCGGCATGCACATCCTTAACCATCTGAAGCCATGAGACAGCTCTTCGCTTTCACCTGCTTGGTTTTATGGTGCATCGCCTCCCATGGCCAAGGCGAACGAAAGGCCATGGGAGGGTTCACCGAACTGTATGGCGATCAGACAGGGATCGACCATCACTTTGGCCGCTTGCCCCATTCAAATGTGGAAGGTGGTGGGGTGGCCATCGGAGACC
>JBFYQB010000405.1:0-3376 GCA_041302955.1 Flavobacteriales bacterium | reverse complement strand
CAACTGATCAGAGCTTTTTTATAACTCCTTACATAGAATCAATTTCTGCAAATATTCAGAGACCTTCTTGCAAGAGTACCTGCCCTTGCTGCCCGATGTGCTTATAGCGGCAGTTCCGTTTCTCACGCTCGGTGCATTGATCGGTGCCATGCTACAAATTCGTCCAGCACTGAAACGAAGGCGAATGGAGCGGGTGGTCACTGGAGTAGGGCTTAGATCTGCCTCCCAAACACCTAACATGTGGCACACGGCCCATGCTGGCGCAGCCATTTGTCGGTGCCGCCACAGAGCCAGATGGCACGCAGGCCCGATGCATTGAGCAGCCGGGCTGCATCGGCCGAACGGCCACCACCCGAGCCGCATACCGTTACAAACTGGAAGCTGCGGTCCAACTGCGCCAAGCTTCGGCCTAGGTCGTGCAGGGCAATATGCAGCGCATCGGGTATGTGGGCACGTTCATATTCTTCGCGGCTGCGCACATCTATGAGGCGTATCGGCCTGTTGGCCTGCAGCTCTTGCAGCACGTTCTCGGGCTCGATGCATGTGGCGGCAGCAGGCAGTCTCTCGGGCATGCGTATGCGGATGACGAGCGCAGAGATGACTGTGAGCACCCCGATGAGGGCAATGGCATGCCCAACACCGAGCAGATCGGCAATGATGCCCGATAGGATGGCCCCGAAGGCATAGCCCAGATCGCGCCACAGGCGGAAGGTGCCGATGCTCTCGGCACGCTGCTTTGGGCCTGTGGCCTGCGCAATGGTGGACAGGAACGTGGGATAGACCAAGGCCGTGCCCAGCCCAAGAATAGCCGAGATGGAGGCCAGCACCCGCATATCGGTGCTGAACGGGATGAGCAGTATGGCCATGCCTTGCAGCAGCATGCCCCAGAAGAGCATCTCCTTTTTGGAATAGCGGTCGGACATGCGGCCGGTGAACAGTTGGCCTATGCCCCACACCGTAGGGTAGATGGCGGTGATGATGCCGATGTCGGCATTGTTGAAATGGAGCGCCAGCAGCACCACAGGCAATAGGCCCCATATCATGCCGTCATTCAGGTTGTTGACCAGTCCGGCCTGGGTCACAGTGCTCAGGGTCTTGTTGGTGAAGGTGGTCTCTACGAACACGTTCTTCATCTGCGGGGTGGTGTCTGTAGCATGTTCGAGATGCACAAACCCGCGCGTGTCCTTCACCCATAGGGCGGTGAGCACAAAGCCCGCCACCGAGATGCCGATACCCAGATAGAAAGGATAGGGCACAATGCCGTAATGCTCGGCAATATGCCCCGTGAGGAAGGCCACGATGCCCACGGCAAGGTAGCCTGCAAACTCGTTGAGGCCCATGGCAAAGCCGCGGTCTTTTTCGCCCACGAGGTCTATCTTCATCACCACCGTGCTGCTCCATGTAAGCCCTTGACTTATGCCCAGCAGCACATTGGCAAAGACGACCCAGTTCCAACTCGGGGCATATATCAGCAGGAAGGGGATGGGCATGGCCAAAAGCCACCCTGCAAGCAGCAGATTCTTACGGCCAAAGCGGTTGGCAAGCTGGCCGGTATAGTAGTTGGCCAACGCCTTCGAAATGCCAAAAGCAGTGATGAACGAGAGAATGGCCGTCTTGGAGCCTATCCCGAACTGCAATGCCGCAAACTGCGGGAATATGGAGCGTTCCATGCCTATCATGCCCCCTACAAAGGCATTGACCAGCATCAGAACGGCAAACTGCTTCCAGTTCTCCTTCAGTCCCAGTTTCAGTGTGTGGTCCATGGGCATGCGCTGCATCTTCATCTTCCGGCCGCAAAGGTCTGAGAGGGATGGATGCTGCACAGTGATGTGGGTCACTGAGGTTGGGAAATTGGAGTGCTGCGTGTGGTCTACGCCACGAGTTGCTGTGTCCGTATTCAGTGTGAAATACCGAAGCAAGGCGCACGGGAACACCGCAATGGTCGTGCCGTTGCGGTGTTCAGCTATGCGCCCGAATTGAAAACCGTCAGTGCTTCACAAAGCGCGCAGCAGACGCAGAGCCTACAAGCACGGTATAAATGCCTGATGGGAGTTGGGAAACATCCACTGTGCCACCAGCATGTGCCATGCCCGATAGCACACGGGTCCCTTTCATGTCGATGATCTCAATGTTCATGTCGGTGGCCATGGATATGGGCAGCGAGATGGTGGATGTAGCAGGATTAGGGTGAATGGTCATCATGCTGCGTGGCGAATCGCTGATGCCCAGTCCTGGCTGGTCCACAGCAATGCGGTAGGCAAAGCCGGCAATGCCAGTTACATCATCGCCAAAAGAACCTACCACAATGGCATGACCATTTCCTTGCGTGGCAATGCCATAGGCCATGTCGTTGGTCAGTTCGGCCACATCCTCGTTCAGAATACCGCCATTGGCAAATGTGTTCACGATATCACCATCCACATCATTCAAGCGGATGACAAGAGAATTGAGCGTCTGATTGTCATCGGCAAGTATGCTGCCGCAAAGCAGGTATCCATCTTGTATCTTGATGATCTGGTTCATTTCACTTGGCGTACCGAAGGTGATGGTGCCAGTGGTGTTGAAGGCAGGGTCGAGCGCACCTGCGGCATCCAATTGCATGGAGGCACCATGCAGCACACCATCTTCAGAACCTCCTACCAGTAGCAGGCCACCATTGTTCAAGCTCAAGGCGCTATTTACCACGCAGTTGAGTCCCGCCTCATATTCATGCAGCACTCTGGCATTGTTGGCTCCACCATAGGCGAAGATCTTCTCTCCATCGCTGTCCAAGGCGCCAACTACAATTTTACGCTGACCAGAAGAGACCGCCTCGCCTACAAGGAACAAGTTGCCATTGGCATCAAATACAACATCCTTCACCACGTCCTCATTGTTCACAACGGCCCAAACGAGTTTGCCATCAGCAGAGAAGGAATTGTCAAGCACTCCGTCAGCAGTAAGCCTTATCACCGCCATGTCGGGGCCGTTGGGGCCATTCGGGTCTTCTGACGAACCGGCCATGATCAGCCTGCCTTGTGCATCCTTACGGATCACTTTGGGAATATCCTCCGTATCGGTGCCAATGTCGATAATGGCTGCACCCAGACTCCCAAAGGTCAGGTCTATCTCTCCGGCCTCATCCAGACGAAGGGCTACAAAGTTCTCCGAACCATTGTTGGAGGTATGTGCGCCCACCACGGTCTTATCACCCTGTAGCACAATGCCAATAAGATTTTCAGTTGTGCCAGGTGAGTAGTTGAACTGAGCAACGCCATTGGTACCGAATGTGTTGTCGGGCGTTCCATCGGCATTGAGTCGGGCTACGATGAACTCATGATCGGTGAGGTTGCCCGCAGTGCCGGCCACTACGATCTTACCATCATCGGTTATCTGA
>JBFYQB010000404.1:0-8329 GCA_041302955.1 Flavobacteriales bacterium | reverse complement strand
CCTTCATGAACAGGTCCTGACTGGTGTTGAGCCGGAAGTGCTTGCACAGCTTGTTGATGGTATCGTTGTCAAGATTGAATTTCCACTGCTTCATCTTGCGTTCCAGCAGTTCTTTGCCCTCGGCAGCCTCGTTGCGGTTGTCTTCCTTCAGCGCCTGCTTGATGTTGCTCTTGGCCTTGGCCGTGACCACAAAGCTGAGCCAATCCTCCTTGGGCTTCTGCTTGCTGCTGGTGAGCACTTCCACCTGGTCGCCACTCTTCAGTTCCTGACTGATGGGATAGAGCTTGCCATTGACCTTGGTGCCGATGCACCGCATGCCCACGGCACTGTGTATCTCAAACGCAAAATCGAGCGCAGTGGCACCTGCCGGAAGCGTTTTCACCTCGCCCTTTGGTGTGAAGACGAATATCTCCTCTGCAAAAAGATTGAGTTTGAAATCGTCAATGAAATCAATGGCATTGGGGTCGGGGCTTTCCAGCAAGTCGCGGATCTTGGCCAACCATCCATCCAAACTGTTCTCTGGTGTTTTTGCACCACCTGCCTGAAGCGATGTGTCCTTGTATTTCCAGTGGGCAGCAAGGCCTTTCTCGGCAATGTCGTCCATGCGCGATGTGCGCACCTGCACTTCCACCCACTTTCCGCCCTCGCTCATCACAGTGGTGTGGAGCGATTCGTAGCCGTTGCTCTTCGGCTGGCTCACCCAATCGCGAAAGCGCGCGGGGCTGGGCACATAGTGTTGGGTAACGATGGAATAGGCCTTCCAGCAGTCAGTCTTCTCATTTTCGAGCGCACTGTTGATGATGATGCGGATGGCGAAGATGTCATATACCTCTTCGAAGGGCACGCCCTGCTTCTTCATCTTGCGGGCAATGGAATAGACCGACTTGGTGCGCCCTTTGATGTCGTAGTCGAGCCCTGTCTCGTTCAACGATTGGATGATGGGCAGGCTGAACTTGTTGATGAACCGGTTACGCTGCTTCTCCGATTCTTTCAGTTTGGAGTTTATCTCTTCGTAAAGTTCTGGTTCTATGTATTTGAATGAAAGATCTTCGAGCTCGGTCTTGATGGCATAGAGCCCAAGGCGATGGGCCAGCGGAGCATAGATGTAGAGCGTCTCGGAGGCGATCTTTAGCTGCTTGTCCCTGCGCATGGAATCGAGGGTGCGCATGTTGTGCAACCTGTCGGCCAGCTTGATGAGGATGACACGGATGTCGCTGCTCATGGTGAGGAGCATCTTGCGGAAGTTCTCCGCCTGCATGCTCTTCTCCTCCTGCATGTCGAGCACCACATTGAGCTTGGTGAGGCCATCAATGATGCTGGCCACCTTGTCTCCGAACATCCTGCGCATGTCCTCTACGGTGAGCTCGGTGTCCTCAACAGTGTCGTGCAGCAGGGCGCAGACGATGGACTTTGCCCCTAGGCCTATCTCGCTGGTAACGATCTCGGCCACGGCAATGGGATGATAGATGTAGGGCTCGCCAGATTTTCTGCGCATGTCCTTGTGCGCATCGAGGGCAACATCAAATGCCTTGCGCACAAGGTTGAGGTCGCCTTTGGCTTCGTTCTTCTTGGCCGCGCGCAGCAGTCTGCGGTAGGCTTTGAGTATGTCCTGTTTCTCCTTTTCGGGGTCTATGGCGGGAATGGTGGTGTCCATGGGTGCAAAGGTAGTATCCGCTTTCAGGGTTTGAACAAGGGGGCGTTTGATCCCGTACGTCACTTTTGCTGCTAATTGATAGGGATTTCTTGTGATTTTTTCATCGCTTACGTTTCTTCACTCATCGTTCGCATTTTTCAATTCGTGTGCAAATACTGACGTTTTGCGTGTTCCTGTTAATAAAATCTAATGGAAATGCGTAGCTAAGACGAACTTCAAAGGTTCTTTTTCACTTACTTCGCTCTGCTCTATTTAACCTACAGTTTGCGGTAATGGCAAGTATGAAATCAGTCTTGGAACTGGATGAAGACAAGTGGGAAACGGGTGATTATCACGCCCCTGAAACCCGCTATTTCAAAGCAAAGGACCTATTCGATCAGGCTGTTGGACAAGATTTCATACAGACCGTAAATCAGTTCACGGGTAAAGGAGAGAAGTTTCTTGTAGGTCTTTCGCACGGGCAGTCGCCAGCGGGTGCCTACACGTATATCCTGGAGCACTATAAAGAGATAAAGCGTCCCGAGCTTTTGCGCTACACATTTGTCAATTCGCCATTGAAACGGCAGCGCGACCTTCATGGTGTCATGGATTCCAAGACCTTTCTGATGCGTCTAATACGAGAGCGCTTCATCACCAAGGATCAGATACTTGGCCGTTCGTTGACTCGCGATACATTGGAGCAGTATCTGGTGGAATTCAATGCCTCATTGGCCAACTTTCTGCACGAGGAGAAGAAGCAGGGGATGGATTTCGTATTCCTCGCCTCCGACCCAAGTGGCAGGGTTGCGGGTATCTCGCGCAATTCTGAAGCGTTTCTGAGTAAGGATATCGCTGTGCTTGTGAATGACAAGAAAGGTCGCGAACTGACCGCCACACCGCATTTCCTGATGCAGAGCAGGCGCATAGCATTCCTTGCAACAAAGGCCGACAAAAGGCGTCCGTTGGCAAGGCTTTACTATCGTTGGGGTCAGCCTGACGAAAGTCCAAGTTTCTTGAGGTATATGGACAATGTGAAGAAGCGTATGACCGTATATATAGACGATCAGGCGCTTACATGGCCACAATTGGAAGTCACTCGCCCTACGCCTTATGGCGACAGCCGCATCAAGATCGACATTGCAAAGCCCTACAACGACCAGACGAAGAAGAAACTACCGGTCGTGTTGTTGATTCATGGCTTTCTGGGGCTCAATTCCTATGATGCGTTGCTGACGGCCATTCCTTCAAGCAGATATATCACCGCGGCTATGCACTATGGCTCGGTGCCTTATGATCTGCCTACAAAAGACTACTCCAAGCACATCATGCTCAACATTGATGCTGTGGTAAAATTCTTTGGGGAAAAGGGCCATCCGGTATACCTGTTCGATCACAGCATGGGCAACATCTACTTTCTGATGATGGACCGTGAGTTTGATCGCCTTTCTGGCATCAACACATATCTGCGTGGCCGAATAGGCGCCAATCCTTTCTTTGGTGAAGAGGCCAAGCATGCCATGTTGGGATTCATGGATAACGTGATCCTTCCCTCGGGGCAAGGCTTGGTGGCAAAAGCGTTTTTCATGGCGGCAAGGAATGTGGTGCCATGGGATACCAAAGTAGGCGTTAGAAACCGAGGTATTGGGCTTTCGGAGTGGCTCATCAGCAAGGAGACGTCATTCAGAGACAGAGTGTGGAAGGCCGCCAAGGAGCGCATCATGTATCTGATGACCAATCTTGGTTCATTGCCCCATCTCAACCGCATTCCGCTAGAACAGGCGCTTAGCCGATTACCAGTTAAGCTGTTCGCCATTCAGACACACTCTGCCTTGCAAGAGTCAAAGGCGTTTGACAGGCAGGTAGGACTGGTGAACATGACCAAGCACAATATTCCGGTCATGATATTGAAAAGTGAAAAGGATGGTGTGGCCAAATATGTGCCCCGACTTTATCAGGGCGAGGGCATTCAAGTGATCGATGTGACCGATCATGATGAGAAGGATCCATTCCGCGAGCATCTGTTCCACATGATCCAGCCTTTGCAGACTGCCAATATCATCGACCGTTTCGTCTCAGAGATCGAGTTGAAACACGCGGTTCCAGAAGAGGTGTTGGCTCACGTTTAACCGTTAAGGCGAAATCTTGGCCGTAACCTCAGCAATGGGTCTTGTGGCAGGGAAGAAGGTAAGGATGCGTTGCATCACCCTGTCCACTACCGCATCAGGACATGAGGCACCAGATGTGAGCGCAATACGCACCACGTCTTTCTTGGGGATGAAATCAGCAGACTGCCTCATCTCGTGATGGTGATAATCGAAATGGCTGATTCCGCCATCGGTATGGATCTCCTTCTCTGAACTGATGAAATAAGTTGGGAACTTGGTTTCGCAGAGTTCAACGAGATGCGATGTGTTAGAGCTGTTGTAACCGCCCACTACAATGGCAAGATCGGCCTCCGATTCCAGTAGTCCGAGCGTGGCGCTCTGATTGTCGTTGGTGGCGTAGCAAAGTGTGTCGCGCGTATCGGCAAAGTGATCCTTGTATGCCGACTCACCGAATTTCTGAACCATGACCTGTTTCAGATGGTCGGCAATGGCCTGCGTTTCAGTGGCCAGCATGGTGGTCTGATTCACCACGCCTATCCTATCCAGATGGATGCTTGGGTCGAATCCTTTGGACGAACGGCCATTGAACCGCAGTTCGAATTCGTCCACAGTTCTTTTACCCATGATAACATCGCTCAGGAAATGGGCCTCTTCCATGTCTTTGATGATGAGCGAAGGAGCGTTCTGGTAGCTGTGGGAGAATGTTGCCCTTGTCTCTTCGTGCCGATGCTTGCCATGGATTATCACAGTGAAATCATCTTCGCCCAACTTTGCCGAGCGTTTCCAAACCTTTTCCACAAAGGGGCATGTGGTGTTGTAAGCTGTAGGTTCTATTCCCAGCCTACGCAATTTATCAGCGATTTCGACCGTGGTACCAAAGGCCGGGATGATGACCACGTCCTCTGGTGTCAATTCCTCCCATGGTATGAGTTGTTGACCCTCGGTGTCCATGATGAAGCTGATGCCGTGGCCCTGCAGATCTTCGTTCACATCCGGATTGTGGATCATCTGACTCAATAGGAATATGCGCTTACCCGGATTCTCGTCTATTGCGCGGTAGCTTATCTCGATGGCATTCTCCACACCATAGCAGAAGCCGAAATGACGTGCTATGATGAACTGCACCGGGCCAAAGTCCAACAGGGTGGGTGTGAAGTCCTGCTTGCGAGGGTCAGCCTGTTTGCGGGCCTCTTTTATCGGGCCGATGATGTCCGAGCGATAGAACGATGGGACTTCAAATTTCTTCATGGCGCCAAAGGTAGCGCTTGGTATATCTGTTCCCTATTCTTTACCTGTTCTGTAGGGTTGATTCATGCCAAAAGGCAATTACAGCGATTGATTTGCCCCATACAGGGTATGGTGATTACCCTCATCAGGGTATTGCCGTCCGATCTGTGCCGCCATAGTTTTGTCCCGCTATTTAGAATCAATCTACATAAACATCAAAACGCACATGCGCACTTTCAAACCCTTACTCTTTACTGCGGCCTTGGCCTCAGCACTTTTCATTTCCGGTTGCGAGGAAGAGATCGATCCTACCGATACGCTCGAAGTTCCTTCCACCTATGCCTTTACCCGCGATGGCATCAGCACTGTTGACCATGCTGGTCAGACCGAGCGTTTGGACCAATTGGCCATCATGACCACCTTGATGAAGACCGGCAATACCTTGGGCAATGCGGCCATCAGTGGTCAATTGTTGAAGGATATGTTTGCAAACACAGGTAATCCATACACAGGTGTGACATTCACCAAGGATTTGCGGTCAAAGTGTTTTTCCAATGATGTGGACACTTTTGAAGTATGGATGGATCAACTGGCTGCCGCTAGCAGTGCTCAGGTTGTTGCTTCCAACGGTGTGGCCGGTGTGCTTGTGGAAGGGAACACCGATCCAACTACAGGATACTTGGTCGATGCAAATGGTGTGGAACTCACGCAAGTGATCGAAAAGGGCCTGATGGGCGCGGTATTCTATTTCCAGGCCATGGAGATCTATCTGTCTGAGGAGCGCATGGCCGAATTGGGCAACGATGACTTTGTAGAGGGGGAGAACTACACTGCCATGGAGCATTATTTTGATGAGGCTTTCGGCTACTTTGGTGCTCCGGTCGATTTCCCTTCGGCAACGAGTATCGATCAGGCACGCTACTGGGCCAAGTATGCGCAGGCACGCAACAACGGTCTCTATCCTGGCATCAGCGAGGAGATGGCCACTGCTTTTCGTACAGGTCGCGCTGCCATCACTGCCAAGGACTATGAATCGCGCGATGAGGCTATACAGACCATTCAAGAGAAATGGGCCATTGTGGCTGCGGGCACTGCAGTAGATTATCTCACCAAAGGGTTGAGCACAAGCGGTTCGGCAGTGTACAGCCGTCATCATGCGCTGAGCGAGGCTGCGGCATTCACCCTGTGCCTCAAGTATCATTTCGTAGATGGCAACTCCAAGTATCCACCTATACAAAGCTTTGCAGCAGTGCAGCAGGCTCTGGACCTCGTTGGGCCTTCAATCAATTTCTACAGCCTGACCGATGCCGACATCAACGCGGCCATAGTCAAGATCAAAGAAGCATTCCCCGCAGGGGTAATCAAATAAGCGAGGAACGGGCGATGAACAAATACACCATTTGCTGACTTCTGTCAATTTCATCGCCCGTTTACTTCGTTCTTTCATCGCCCACAATTCTCCATGCTTTTTCCTCCTCAATTGAACCGCCATCTACTTCTTTTCTGCCTCATTGCCTTCGCAACTACCTCGTGTGATACGGATGGTGGCGATACTGTGAACTGCGATTTTGATGCTGCGGTCATGCGCACCAACTATGCCGATGGGATCATCATCCCTCAGCTGGAAGAATGGCACCTCTCCACGCAGGTGCTTGTCAGCATGGCCAATTATTTCGCTTCGCAACCCAATGCTGAGAATCTGGTGGAGCTGCGCATCACGTTCTTCGCTTCCTACAAGGTGTTTCAAGAGGTGTCGTCCTTTGCCTATGGGCCAGGCGTTATCAACGGGCAGGCGTTTCGTGATATGGTCAACACATTTCCGACCAACGCCAACATCATCAACAGCCAAGTGGTGGCCGGTAATGTGAATGCGGCTGTCAATCCCGTCTCCACGGTCGGCTATCCGGCCTTGGAATATCTGTTGTTCGGTGCTCAGGGTGCAACGCAGGCTGAGGTGGTCAGTACGTTCAACGATGGTCCGGATGCTGCCGACCGCGTGGCCTATGTGGTATCGTTGGTGCAGCACCTCAACAGCATTGCCCAAGGGCAGGTGGATGGATGGGAGACGTACCGCGCCACCTTCATCAATGCATCGGGCAGTGGCGAGGGCAGCACGATGGAGCAGTTGGTGAATCAGTTCAATCGTGATCTGGAGAATCTGAAGAACTATAAGTTGCAGATACCTCTGGGCAAGTTCAATGGTGGGGTGGTCATCCCAGATCAGTTGGAGGGATATTACAGTGGTGGTTCGGCACAGCTTGCCAACGCACAGTTGCAGGCATTGCGTAACATCTATCTTGGTGTGGGAGCAAATGGTTCGGATGGGCTGGGGCTGCACGACTATCTCGAATGCCTGCGGGCCGGAGAAGATGCAGACGGGCTGCTTTCGGAGGCCATCAGCGATCAGTTTCAGGCCATTGCCGATGCCTTCATGTTGCTTGAAGATCCCTTGTCGCAGCAGTTGGTGAACAACAAGCCGGTGGTGAATGATGCCTACGTCCAATTGCAGATGATGGTGCCGTTGGTGAAGCGCGAAATGTCATCGGCCATGGGCGTGCAGATATCGTATGTGAGCGGAGATGGTGATTAATGGGGCTGCGTAGGTTGGTTGGACAGGGCTATCGCTCCATGAACCGTCAGGTGGACATAGCTCCCTTGGCGGTTCTTCGCGTTTTGTTCGGTGCCCTCATGGCATTCAGCACCGTGCGGTTCATGGCCAAGGGCTGGGTGACCGAGCTGTTCGTAACACCCGTAAATTTCTTCACCTATTATGGGTTCAGTTGGGTGCGCCCCTTGGGCGAAACGGGCATCTGGGCCGTCCACATCGCCATGGTCGTGCTCAGTCTGGGCATCATGCTCGGGCTGGCCTACCGCTTTTCGGTGGTGATGTTCCTAGTGCTTTTCACCTACGTGGAGCTGATAGACGCCACCAACTATCTCAACCATTATTACTTCATCATCCTCTGCACCATGCTGCTGGCCATTTCGCCTGCGGGCAGGGCCTATTCGGTGGATGTGCTGCTCTTTCCGCAGCTCAGGCGCACCACGGTGCCTTTCTGGACCATCGGCATGTTCCGCCTCCAAATGGGCATTCTGTATGTGCATGCCGGTATTGCGAAGCTCAACCCCGACTGGCTTTTCAACGCCCAGCCGCTCACCATCTGGTTTGTCAGCTTCCGCGAATGGCCCATAGTAGGGCATCTGTTCACACTAAAGGCCACGGCATTCGTGTTCAGTTGGGCCGGGGCGCTCTACGACCTCACCATTCCGTTTCTGCTCCTGTGGCACCGCACGCGCATTGTGGCCTACATGGCCGTAATCGGGTTTCATGTCATCACATGGGTGCTGTTTCCGCAGATAGGCA
>JBFYQB010000403.1:0-10583 GCA_041302955.1 Flavobacteriales bacterium | reverse complement strand
TCATCCTCGACAAGGAAAACCGAATCCATTATGTGGAGCTGGTACCCGACATCACATACGAGCCCGAGTATGACAAGGCTCTGAAGGTGTTGAGCAAATTGGGCTGATTCTCAGTTCAGCTATCTGTGGTCTTCGATTTATAGGCCACGACCATGCGTATCTGCCCAAAACTGTACTTGCCATCAAGTGCCTTGTGGACAGAACTTATCCCATCATGCTCACCAGTTCGCAAAACTGTTGCGATTTCTTCGATCTGAGCTTCGGTAAGGAAATCTTGGATGTTAAGCACCCCATCCCCTATTCCTTTGGCAATATGAGTTTCGATGGTGGTAACACTCAGCGCTCTTTTGGCAGACACCTCAACTGGCGATAGCCCTTCCTTGAGGAGTGTGAATGTCTCCAAGTAGGTTTCGCCTTTCACTGCCTTCTTCTTTCCTGTGCCTTCGGTGGCCTTCGGCTTGCTAATCCTGCCCGTCTTTCTGCTACTGTTCTTCGGATTGGCGGCCACAGTCTCGCGTACTTCTTCTAACAGTTTCAACCGCTGATCGCTCCTCTTTCGGTCCAGTTGTGGGCTGATGGCGATTTCCGTTCCCGCAAGGATACTCCGGGCCATGTGTTCTGATTTGAGCAGTTCATCCCATTTCTTCATCAGCAACAGATCCAATTCCTCAAGCACGCCAGCATAGGTCTTCACTTTGGCAAGCTGACCCACTTCGGCCATGTGTATAAGCAACTCTTTCACCCACTCCTTCAGCCTTCCTTCAAAGTAGGCGGTAGCCTTGGAAAGGCGCTCCATCAGCCGTTCGTGATCGGCAGTTTGCAGTAGATGCCCCAATTGCTGCCGGAAACGCTCGGTGTTCTCCCGCTCAACGCTTATGTGCTGCTGCAGTAGCGGCAAGGCACTGCGCATCTCGGCATCTTCAAACTCCTGTATCACCTGATGCTTCTGCTGCACTTGAACCAGTTCGCGTTCCACATCCTCAAAATTGAAAGTGGTCAATAACAGGGTCCTTAGAAATTCTTCCTGCCTCTGCCTCAGCAAGGTAGCCATGTCAGGCTGCACGTCCTTGCGCTTTGAGAACTCGACCACCTCGCCATCAGTGGTCACCACATTGGCTTGTATAGGAGTGCGAAGCGTAAGTCCATCCAAAGAGGTGAGGCGAGACAGGGCCACATACACCTGTCCGGGCGCAAATGCCTGCCCCACATCAATGATCGCCTTCTCAAAGGTCAGCCCCTGACTCTTGTGAACCGTTATGGCCCAGGCCAATCGGATAGGATATTGGGCGAATGTGCCTATCACTTCCTCGGTCAGGTCCTTGGTGCGCTCATCAGTGCTGTAGCGCTTATTCTCCCATTCTTCCGATCGAAGTATGAATGGCATACCAGTACCTGCCAACCTCACTGCTATGCCATCCTCATCTATTTGCGTGACGGTGGCCAGCTTGCCATTGAAATAGACGCCTGCACCCGAAGTGTCGTTCTTGACGAACATGACCTGAGCTCCTATTTTCAGCTCTATCCGCTGTAACACTGGATATGCTGACTCTGGAAATTCACCTTTTATAACAGAATCGAAATAATGAGAACGTCCTGGCAGTTTTGCCAGCGCCTTCTGGTTCAACTCCTCTGCCCGGTAATTGTGGGTGGTCAAGGTGATCACCTCGTCCTTTTTGTCCTTTGGCTCGGGGATATAATGGCTGTTCAGTTCGCGGATGTCATCCTCTGTAACAGTGTTATTGCGCAGATTATTGAGCAGCCCGATGAAGCGATCGTTCTTCTGACGGAATATCTTGTCCAATTCGATAAACACAAAGCCACTCTGCTGCAGTGCTTTGGCCTCGAAGAAATGTGGACTCCGATAATAACGGCCCATGATGGCCTTCTCGTTGTCTTTCACTACGGGCGGAAGCTGATAGAGATCCCCTATCATCAATACCTGCACACCACCGAAACTCTGCTGAAAATTGTTGCGCACCGACCGCATCCTATAATCTATCGCATCCAACACATCGGCCCGAAGCATGCTCACCTCATCTATGATGATAAGGTCTATGTTACGCAATACCTGCCTTCGTATCTTGTTCAGCGGATGCTTAGCAGCAAGGGTGCGCTGAGCGTAGTAATTAGCACTATGAGCTAGATCCTTTGGCGCCTCTCGCTCAGGTATAAAAGTGCCAAGTGGCAGCAGAAACTGCGAATGAATAGTGACGCCTTTAGCATTTAACGCAGCTATGCCCGTAGGCGCTACGATCACATGCCGTTTGTGTGTAGATACTGAAAGACTATGTAGAAATGTGGTTTTGCCAGTGCCTGCCTTTCCAGTTAGAAAAATGTGGCTGTTGGTGCTGTTCACAAAGCGAGAAGCAACGGCAATAAGGTCGGTCATTTCCATATCAGGGGGAATAAAATGGAATACCGAAATTAGGACTAAGGCGGTTAATCATCAGCAGTTAATTGGCTGATGCGCATTTCACCCTTAGATCACTGCGTAATTCGGAACTCATCCATTTGAGCCTTGGCACCGCCTTCAGCACCGATATTCAGCAAAGCTCCATCAATTCTCATCGTTGATAGTAATGAGGATGTGGCCATAGTACGCCCATCAACTTGGACAGAAACACCACTTTCATTCATCAATAGATCGATGTGGGCCCACGCATCAGGCACATATTTCCATTCCAAATGCTGATCTCCCGTTGCGGAGGGATAGGTAAATCGCAACTTGGCACCCATCACCTCAAGCTTCATGACACTACCATTTGAAGCCATGCTAAATACTCTTCGGATCTTTTCGGTGTTATAGACCATTTTAGGAATCTGCAGATGCATATCCACCGAAGTGGTGCCGTTTGAAGAACGTTCTACATGCAATTTGGACGAGCCCACCGATGCTCCGTTCAATTTTAGGGCACCTCCAAAACGGCCATCAACGATCGCTGCCGAGCGGATGGTCAAATGGTTACCGCTACCCGAGTAATCATAGAACCGCGTCATGTCTACCACTTCCTCAAAACCGAACGAACAAAAGACCTGACCATCCTTAATGCCCATGTAGGGATCAAAGTCGCGCGCGCTGAGCAATTTATAAAAATCAGTTTCCGCAAATGATGGGTCAAGTATCCATTTTCCTCCGTCTACTAGGAAAGGTATTACTGAACGCGTAGGACTACTGTTGAGATGGGCCAGAAAGATGCTGTAGTCTTTGTATTGTACGCGATAGTGAATAACCAATGCATTGGATGCCAAGAACGTTTCCATAGACTTGGCATCCATAGGCTTCACATGCTCAGGAACCAACGCCTTGGAAAAAATCAGTCCTTTCAACGCGTCCAATCCTTTACCTGTAACCTCGTTGAAAAAACTCTTATGCTGAGACAGCAAGCCTTCCTGGCCCTTCTTGCCTGATTGAACTTCCCACACAGGCACATAACGAGTGATGGAATAATTGAACATCACATTGTCATGGATAACCGTGACAGGACGTTTCTGGCCAAAGGCCATTGAAAAGGATAAGATCAGAAAGGAAAGAAGGATAAATCTGTTCATCAGCAAAAAGAACTGTATTCTCAATATAAGGTTTCCGACAGGCTATGTCATTGGTCGAAACGAGGCGCGAAAGTACCCTTTGAAAGTTGCAATTGCAACCTAAAACTCCAACCTCAGGCGCGCAACCGGCAGAATACCTTGTTGGTAACGCTTCACCTCCTGCAATGTCTCCAAATCGAACTTACGTTTTATCTCGTTCTTTCTGTTGGTTGTATTCTGGATGTCTATGGAGAATTCCCAAGCGAATTTCTTGAAATTCTGACGCAAGTGAATACGCGTATCCAATCTGAAATAATCGTCCAATTTGCCCTCAAACTCTCGTTCACGGTCACGCACCTGCTCGCCTTCGGCAATAGAAGCCTCGATATCAATGGGCGTAAATCGATTGCCACCAGACCAGAACAGTTTCATGTTAACTCCTATGATGTGGCGTTTCCCTTTGCCAACGCGAAAATCCTTTCCTGCAGTTAGGCTTGTTATGTAATTGCCATTGTAGCGAGTATTGCGCCACACGTTATCAGATCCCTGATAGCGTGACTCATAAAGCGACAGGGTGAACATGGCATACCAGTTCTTTGAAAACCCTTTTTCCAAGGTCAGTTCACCGCCATAGTTCATTCCAATCCCATCATTGGAAAGCGCTTTTCGCTGATATGCAAAATTGTCATTGAGGGCAGAATAGGAATTCTCCTTATCAATCGAAACTGGCACCGAATAAAGATACTGCCAATAGAACTCGGTCTTCATGGTAAGCCGAGGCAGTATTGTCAGGTCGTAGGAAAGCACTGCATGAAAAGCCCTGCTATAATCAAGGCTCTTATTGATATAATGATTCGTGTTCTCCTCCTGGATGAGATAAAAGGCCAGATTCTCTTGACGACTGTGAAGGCCCAATCCCAATCCAAGTGAATGGCGTCTGTGTGGTTTCCAATTCACTCCCAGGCGTGGTTCAACCGAAAACCGACCATTAACTTCAAAGTAATTGAGATTCACTCCGGTATTCAGGGTCACATTGTCTCGGATACGGAATTTATGTTGCGCATAGACCTGCACATAATGTGCAAATCCTTGTGCCGAATAGACCGTATCGGCTGCACGTTGTTTATCATCGAGCAGATAAAAATTCAACAGGTCGTAATTGACGCCATAGCGCAGATGATGTTTTGCACTGAACTTGGTGTTGAATTGAACTGAGGCCCTCAAAGCATTGTTCTCTGTACGCAGATTCCAAAATTCATAGAGTTCCATGCTATCCGTGAGATAACTATGGATGAGGTCTGTGCCACTATGGGTAACTGCCAATGTACTACGCACATAATTATGCTCGTTGATGATGTAACGATTCGTGAGTCCACTTACCAGAAAACTGGTATTGTTGTCTTGACGCACACGGTCATCATCCCATACTGAATCCGACCATTTGGTGCTATCGGTCTGCGGCTCGAAATAGGCCGTTGAAAGACCTCCGATTGCAAAAACAGAGAACACGCCCGCCTTCTTGGTGGGAAAATTCAACTTGAGATTGAAATCTTGAAACCCAGTTGTAATATCGCTCTGAAGACTTACCCCAAGCGCCTTGAAAATAGCGAGCGTGGAATAGCGGTAATTGAAGAGATAAGAAGACCCTTTGCCCTTTACGAAAGGTCCTTCCGCAGAGGCCTCCAGACCAAGAAGTCCAAACTGCACGGTGTATTGACGCTTCTGGTCATTGCCCTTTCTTAAACGTATGTCATACACGCCAGAAAGTGCATTGCCATATTCGGCTGGAAATGCTCCAGTTGAAAAATCACTCTGATCGAGTAGGTTGTTTGACAGCAATGACACATTGCCAGCATACACACCGTCAATATTGAAGTGATTGGGTGTGGGAATCTCAATTCCCTCTAAGCGCCAAAGCAACCCACGGGGCGAATTTCCACGGATAACTATCTCGTTAGTGATGTCGTCTGTCAGATTGACGCCTGCAAATGAAAGCGCCATTCGGCTCGGATCGTTTATACTGGCCGCAAATCTGTCAGACTGTTCGAGCGAGAATGATCGTGTGCTTACCACCGACATCTCATTGTTGGGTTGCGATGTTTCGCTCGATGCCTTGATCACCACTTCTTCCAGCTGACGGGTGGATTCCGTCAGTGTAATATCCAATATCACCTCGCGGGCACTACCAACATTTATCTCTGCAACCAGCCGTGGCTCATAACCGATGTATTGTACCTGTAGCGAATGCCGGCCAACCAAGACACCCGCAATACTGAACTTTCCATCAACATCTGTTGTAGCGCCCACGATGGGCTCCGAACCTATCAGAACTACCGAAGCTCCGATAAGCGGCACATTTGTGTCTTCATCGACAACTGTGCCTCGAATGGTCTGTGTCACCTCCTGCCCCATTAACGGCAAGAACCAGAACAGAAGCAGAACAAGTAAAGGATATCGCAAGACTATTAGCTCTCCTGATTTTTCAGAAGGGTGTCAAAGATAATCCTCATTTGCAGTGTGTTTTGGGCTGTCAGTTCAATTACGGGAACCGATTATATCATGACCTATCAACCTGTCGTAACGCTGGCCCATCTGACGATGGTAGACATAGAACGTATAAATCTGACTTGCCGCGAAAAATGACGCTTCCATCATTTCGGTACTTCCTTCTGTCTGACCGTCCTCTAAATACATGTATTGATAATTGTAATAACCCTGTTTCAATAGAATATTGGCCTCAAATGCTTTTGACTTATAGTTGTATTCCATACGGAACCGTGGGTTGATCACCCAATCCGTCAGACCTCCGAAAACATAAATACCACCGTTGAGTGGCGGCTCGTCACACAGCAAGCGGAAATGCACCATTGCGTAGTCGGCTTCGGTCTCTGGGTAATTGCCTTCGCGATAGTCGATGCTGTAGGCTCCGTTCATATCCATCTCAGCAACGTAATTCTGTTTTCGTTTCGGCACATCGTCTGTCAGAAAAACATGGGTGAGCAAAGAATCCTGATCGCGCCAAATAGACCGCACGTTGGATGGTTGATATCGCAAGCTTCGAATATCTATCCATCGGAATTCATTACCCCCTTCAAATACTACCTCGCCCATGTTGTCATAAACAAGTTCGTTCTGCTTCATGAATATGGGCTTCAGATCGGTCTTCACATTGTCCCAACGATAGTTCTGCTGAATGTGCAAAGCAATGTCACCCATAGGATTGCGTATATCAACCTTTGGATGAAGCACCGTAACGCCTATCTGATGGTGTGTCAGGCGCTTTTCCACCTCCATGGGCATACGGACGGCCGCCTCGATGTCGAGCAGTTTCTCATAAACTCTGAATCTGCGCGTTATCACAGGCTTCTCCCTGTCAAAATCCTGATAAACAAGAAGAAGATAATTACCTGACAATTTCAGATTGAGATTCTGATTTGGGAAAGCGAAACTGTAATGGATGTAACGTTGAGTCGTGTTGATTGAGAACTGGTAACTGCTGATGTTATCTTCCATGAATCCGCTGATATATTCCATTGCGGGAATATCAGTCGGCTGCCAATTTCGGTCACAATGAATTATGGTGTATGACAGATCACTATACTCACCCCGAAGGTCGTCAAAGCCCATCTGCAACTGCTCGCCACCACCAAGAGCTATGACGGGCAAACTCAGGTTGACACCTTTGATCTGAAATAGGACAGAACGGATACTTGGGACATAAACATGATCCTCATAACGCATGTAGCTATCGTCCACGTAATCATCTTGTGCCAAAGCATGAATTGGAACAATGCATAAATAGGCAACAATGCCAGATAGGCGTATGAAACTCTGCATTGGGTAAAAGTAGGTCATAGGTCAGGCAGTGTTATTTCAAAAACACCCCATAATGAATAGACAAGGCTTGAGCATGATCAATGCCGCGAAGCAATTTGCATCTTCCAGCAGCAATCAAGAAAAGATGCAACTATTCCCAGACGAAAATATCCCCCACTGTATTCGGTCTTTCCGAAACACGCCACTTGAATCCTTCCAGAGTGACATCCGTTTTCTTGACATCCTTTACAGGATAGAGGGTGGCGTCTGGCTGACTAAGAAATGTGATCTGTTTCACCTTGTTGGCTTCAAGAATGATGACCAGCTGACTGCTCTTGGCCACATTGACGCTTTCAGGTTCCGTTCCCTCCTCGCTACCGTAATAGACCGTTTCGCCATCGCCATCAACAAATACGCGCCTCAATCTACTTTGCTCAAAATAACCGATCATAGAGCGGCCCTTTATCTGATTGTAGTATGACAAGGCTGAATCCTCCTCAGAAATGATCATCGCATTTCGATTCATAAAAAGCCTGTCTACCTTCTGATTGCGCATCTGGATGTAAGTAGTGTCAGCTGTCAATTGATTTTCATCACTCCATATCAGCGGGTCCTGAAAAAGTCTTATCGTACTGTCCACGTAGGAATAGACCAAGGAATCGCATTTGCCACGCATGTCAGTTTTAAAGAACTTGACGCGATGATGGGCAAAAAGAATTCTCCTGTCTATAAGCGTATCAACGATACTCAACAATGTATCTCCATGTAGAAAGAGGGTATCACCATCCATTTCCTGCATCATCAGAGCGCTGTCGGTCATCAAAACCACATCGCCTTTACCAAAATATTTAGCTCTGCCTCCGGTAAGTGTAATGTTCTCTGCAGTATCGGTGATCACCACATGGCCCAATGCCTTCCCATAATCATGGTTCTTGTTGAAGTAGATACTATCGCCAATGATACTCTGTCCTTTACTGAGCATGGTAGGACGATGACTGAACTGCGATATGTCGAGATCGGTATCATACCACCCTCGTGTGCAATGCACTGTGTTATCATCACTGACAATACGCGTAGGACCCACAAAAAATGCCACCTCTGTATTGGTATTATAGCGCAGCGTGTCACTCCAAAGGGTATAGCGACTGTTGACCAGTTTGACTGAATCTTTGAAGAAAACCTCCTCCATCTTACTAAAATAGTAGCCGATACGGCTGGTAAGTGTATTCTCCGCACTTACGATAGTGCCATGATTCAGATACCAAGCCTGATCACGGGACATGTCGTAGTCCAGGGCCTGAGAGGTGACTGTCATCTTGCGGTCTTCCAGTTTCACGTCCCTTCGCGCCTTGGCCAACTGGGTATCTCCATTGTAATTGAGTGTGCGGCACCAAAGACGTATGCTATCACCCTTGGTGATCCGGACATTCGAAAATGCATCCAGGCTATTGTTCTCATAGAGATAGGCACTATCACAGTACATGATTGCACCTTGATGCTCAAAGACCACGTTGCCGATCAATCTTCTTGCTTTCTGCCCAAGTGTTTCGTCATATTCTAACACATCGGCATTCCTCAGCTCTATTCTACGTTTCTTTTCCTGTCCCTCAGCTTGATGGCCAAAAGCGACCAACAAGAAAGGAACAATGAGAAAGTGGATATACATTCCAACACAGATATTTCGGAGTTCCAAAGTAGGGCAAAGTTGAACTGGAAACTTAATGGTCGTTACCCAACCTTCAAATCTGCGCAAAGCGGAACAATGAGGACCAAAGTGGATACAATCTTAACATCAAATACCTTCCACAGCGTCCTTCGGCACCCAGCCCACATTACCGTCCGAGAGGCGGATGCGGTAATAGTCGCCAATCTCCTCAGTTATCTGCACTACAAGCCCTTCGTGGACTACGAACAGATCCTTGCCCGACTGCTCGGGTGCACTCTTCACATTGAGGGTGGGTCGGAACACCACGGCACGGTCGTCATTCACCAACCGGACGTATTGTTTCTGTGCAGCATAGCCTGAGAAAATGCCCCAGAGACCAATCACAAATGAAGTATAGAACAGAGTCCTGCGCATGCCTTCATGGGTAGAGAAACGGAATATACCGATACCGATGAGTACCAGCAGGAAAGCTACAACGCAGCTCCACGCCCACTTGTCCATGGGCATGGCCTGAAGCAGCGCGTTCCACCAACGCACGAAGAACAGTTCAGGCATCTGCTCGATCTTGTCCTTGGTGGTCATGCCTGCCAATTTGAGGTTGAAACGGATGTCCTCGTCCTGAGGGGCGAGCTTCAATGCGCGCTCGTAGTGCAGAATGCTCGGAGCGATGCGCTTGGTCTTGAACAGCGCATTGCCCAGATTGAAATGCACTTCTGGGGAAATAAGACCCTGCGCCAGAACCTCCTCATATCCTTTTATCGCATCCTCGTAGCGGCCAGCGATGTATGCCGAATCTGCAGCAACCTTGATAGCTTCCGGCTGGGCATTGGCAACTTGAGCGAACAATAAGATCAAGGCGCAGAATACACCACGGACCAGTCCATTCGCTAATTCGCTCATTCGGATATGGGCTAACTTTCTCATCCTTTCCCCTCTTCCACTTTAACGATCGCCTGAAGTGCCTCGTCATACATGCCGCCCATCTCTTTGTCGGCACCCGGTGCAAAACGGGCAAACTCCGCCTTATCGAGCGCGGCAATGAAGCTGTCGATGCGACCCGCCTCTATGTTCTTTGCCGCAAGGGTCTCACGAATCTTGGTCTTGGTGAGCACCGATACCGGGATATTATGACGGAATGCCACGTATTCGGTCAGGGCTTTGAACACCTCCTCGTAGAAGGCTGTGCTCTTGTTCTCGGCCAATAATTTCTTCGCAACGGTGAGGCGTTTCTTGGCCAATTTGGTTGCTCCACGACTCTTGGTGCCTACCACATCGGCACCCATTTTCTCAGCATAAGATGCATAGCCCATCAGCAGAACGAACAGCAGCGCGGGAACCCCCAAAAGCGCATAGAACAATCCCGAACGGTAGAAGTGGTCGCCCTTGGATCCAAGCGGATACTGCCCCAGTTTGATGTAGCGGATGTCGCTGCCTATCATACGGATGTCCTCCTTGCCGGCAATGTTCACTGCCGCAGGGCCGCGGTCGGCATCGCCCTTGCCCTGCTCCACTACCAGAGTGAAGGCATCCTGCGATGAGTTGCGATACGTTTTGGCCCCCGCATCATAATGGC
>JBFYQB010000402.1:0-3561 GCA_041302955.1 Flavobacteriales bacterium | reverse complement strand
GTATGCCGAAAGGTCAGACCAAGGTGATCACGACCACTGTTGGCCGTGTGCTGTTCAACCAAGTGGTTCCACAGACTGTGCCTTTCATCAACGAACTGTTGACCAAGAAAGCACTGCGTGACATTATCGGTGAGATCATCAAGCAGGTGGGCATGGCAGAGTCGGCCCGTTTCCTTGACCGTATCAAGGACCTTGGTTTCATGAGCGCTTTCAAAGGAGGTCTTTCCTTCAGCTTGAATGACGTTCTGATCCCTGCCGAGAAAGAGCCGATGATCGCAGCAGCTCAGGCTCAGGCCGATGAGGTGCGTGCAAACTTTAACATGGGTTTCATCACCAACAACGAGCGTTACAATCAGATCATCGACATCTGGACACACGTGAACTCACGTTTGACCCAGACGCTGATGAAGCAGATGACCGAGGACAAGCAGGGCTTCAACTCTGTGTACATGATGCTTGACTCTGGCGCAAGGGGCTCTAAGGAACAGATCCGTCAGCTCAGCGGCATGCGCGGACTGATGGCCAAGCCACAGAAATCCGGTGCATCTACACAGGACATCATCGAGAACCCGATTCTTTCGAACTTTAAGGAAGGTCTCTCGATCTTGGAGTACTTCATCTCTACCCACGGTGCCCGTAAGGGTCTTGCGGATACGGCCTTGAAAACGGCTGACGCGGGTTACCTTACACGTAGGTTGGTTGACGTTACTCAGGACGTTGTCATCAACGAAACGGACTGTGGAACACTTCGCGGACTTCAGGCATCTGCCCTTAAGAACAATGAGGATGTGGTAGAATCATTGTACGACCGTATTCTTGGCCGTACTTCGGTTCACGATATTCTTCATCCGGATTCGGGTGCGGTGATCGTTGCTTCGGGTGACCTTATCAACGAAGAAGAGGCCAAAGCGGTGGAATCTGCCGGTATCGATACCGTTGAAATCCGTTCGGTACTTACTTGCGAAACCAAGCGTGGCGTTTGCGCCAAGTGCTATGGACGCGATCTTAGCACAGGCCGCATGGTACAGCGTGGTCTTGCAGTGGGCGTTATCGCTGCACAGTCCATCGGTGAGCCGGGTACTCAGCTTACACTCCGTACGTTCCACGAAGGTGGTGTTGCGCAGCACATTATCAGCGAGTCGCGCATCATCTCCAAGTCGGAGTCGAGTGTTGAACTTGACGAACTGAAAACAGTTCCAAGTCCGGACGGTACACACCACGTGGTCATTGGCCGCAGTGGCGAGATGCGCCTTGTGAACCGTACTACAGGTGTATTGGTCTCTACGCACAACATCCCATACGGAGCTAAGCTTTATAAGATCGCTGGCGACAAGGTGAAGAAGGACGAACTGATCTGTGAATGGGATCCATTCAACGCGGTCATCGTTTCTGAAGCTGATGGTACTGTTGAATTCGAAGACCTTGACGAAGGCGTGACCTTCCGCACAGAGTCTGACGAGCAGACAGGTTTCGAGGAGAAGGTGGTCATAGAAAGCAAGGACAAGAAGAAAGTTCCAGCTATTGCGGTTGTTGCTAAGGCCGATGGTCTTATCAAGAGCTACAGCGTTCCGGTAGGAGCTCACCTTTCTGTATCGCATGGTCAGAAGGTGAAAGCTGGTGAAACGCTTGTTAAGATTCCACGTGTATCTGGTAAATCTGGTGACATCACGGGTGGTCTTCCACGTATCACCGAGCTGTTCGAAGCGCGTAACCCATCCAACCCAGCGGTTGTGTCTGAGGTGGACGGTATCGTGACCTACGGTAAAGTGAAACGCGGTAACCGCGAGATCAGTATCGAGACCCGCACAGGCGAGGTGCGCAAGTATCTTGCACCACTGAGCAAGCACATTCTTGTTCAGGAGAACGATTTCGTAAAAGCTGGCGCACCGCTTTCTGAAGGAGCCATCACACCAACAGATATCCTGATGATCAAAGGCCCAACGGCTGTTCAGGAGTACATTGTGAATGAGGTACAGGAGGTATACCGTTTGCAAGGTGTGAAGATCAACGACAAGCACTTTGAAGTTATCGTGCGTCAAATGATGCGTAAGGTGCGTATCCTCGATCCAGGTGACACGGTGTTCTTGGAGCGGGATCTTGTGAACCGTTACGAATTCCGTGAGCAGAACGACTGGATCTATGGCAAATGGTACATAGAGGAAGTTGGAGACTCGGAGAGCCTGAAGGCCGGACAGATCGTCAGTGCACGCAAACTGCGCGATGAGAACTCCATGCTGAAGCGTAAGGATATGAAGCTGGTGGTTGCCCGTGAGGCAGTACCTGCCACATCAGAGCCTGTGCTTCAAGGTATCACACGTGCATCGCTGCAAACGGAGAGCTTCATCTCGGCTGCATCGTTCCAAGAGACCACCAAAGTGCTCAACGAAGCTGCCGTTCGCGGTAAGATCGATGAACTCAACGGCCTCAAAGAGAACGTTATTGTTGGTCACCTTATCCCAGCAGGTACTGGTCTTCGCGACTACGATAAACTTGTTGTTGGTTCGCAAGAGGAGTACGACCTGTTGTTGGCTGCCAAAGAGGAAGAGGCAGAAGCATAAAATAGCTGTTAGCTGTTGGCCATTAGCTGTTAGCCTTTGCGGGCTGCGCTAATGGCCAACTTCTTTAACATACCCGTAGATACATTCACCGCTGCTAGCCAAAGGCTACTGGCTTAAAGCTTAAAAATATGGCTGACGAGAAACTACAACCGCAGGGCAATCAGCTCAGCATTGAATTGAGTGAAGAGGTGGCAGAAGGGGTTTACTCCAACTTGGCCATCATAACGCACAGCACAGCCGAATTTGTTCTCGATTTCATCAAGGTGATGCCAGGTATGCCGAAGGCCAAGGTGAAGTCGCGGGTGGTGCTTACTCCCGAACATGCCAAACGGTTTTTGAAAGCGTTGCAGGACAACGTTAACAAGTACGAGCAAGAGCATGGCGTTATCAGGCACACAGAGGGGCCACCACCGCTTCCTATGAACTTTGGTGGGCCCACGGCTCAAGCGTAAGCTTTCAACGCAATACAAGCGAAATTCAAGGGCATCCTGCAAAGGGTGCCCTTTTGTTTTCGTGTGGGAGGAAGGGTAAGGAGCCTACAACAACTTTTTTGCACTGCTTCAATTGCGCTCGGACCAGTATTGCGCTCCTCCGCTGAAAGGACATGAATTTCAGATGCAAGGATGCTCATTTACGGCCAGAGGAGAATTCTTTTCGCCCTGCGGCCAAGGGTGTCCGCTCAGTGGGTGTGGACATCCGCCATCAGTCAATGCTATTCCGCCCAGTGTAAGCCTGCTTCTGCTCCACGGAAGCCCAGTTCTGTCCTACGGAAGCACACATCCGCCCTGCGGAAGCCGATTTCCGTTTTCGGAAACCCTTATCCAAACTGCGTTTAAGTATGTTTTCGTGAGAAAATAATCTTGACGCTCAAACAGTTTTCCTTCGACTCCAAGATTTTTTGATTGATCAGGTGGTAGCCCAAAACCATATTCTCATCCTCATCTTTTTACGAAGCAGAATGGCCTTATTCGGCTCAGGTCGAAATCCAGAGGCCGGCATTTTG
>JBFYQB010000401.1:0-2618 GCA_041302955.1 Flavobacteriales bacterium | reverse complement strand
AGCCCCGCCTGAAATGGCGGGGCTTTTTTTTGCCCTGAAGTTTCTATAGTTCGCTGAGGCGGAAGGTCTCACCCGCCCGCACACCTTTGTCGGTGGCCACCACGCTGCAACATTCATTCACGGCATCGTGCTCAAAAAAGAGGATGTAGTTGTTGGCCGCAGCAGTGTTCAGGAATTGCTCCTTCTCCTCCAAGGTGAGCAGCGGACGCGTATCGTAGCCCATTACATACGGAATGGGGAAATGCCCTACCGAAGGCAGCAGGTCGGCCATGAAGGCGATCGTTCGCTCCTTGTAGCGGATAAGCGGGATCATCTGCGCATCGGTGTGGCCGTTGGCAAAGAAGATGTCGATACCGGGCAGCCATTCGCCATCCTTTTCGATGAATTTGAGCTGGCCGCTCTCGTGAATGGGCAGAATGTTCTCCTTGAGAAAACTGGCCTTCTCCCTGCGGTTGGGCTCGGTGGCCCACTGCCAATGGCGGGCATTGCTCCAGTAGGTGGCATTGCGGAAATTCATTTCAAAACCTGTGCGGTCGCGGTTCCAGGCCACGCTGCCGCCACAATGGTCAAAATGCAGGTGGGTGAGAAACACATCGGTGATGTCGTCCTTACCAAAGCCCAATGCGGCAAGGCTCTTCTCCAAGGTGGCATCGCCATGCAGGTGGTAGTGTTTCAGGAAATTGTTGTCCTGCTTGTCGCCAATGCCATTGTCAATCAGAATGAGGCGGTTACCGTCCTCGATGAGCAGGCAGCGCATGGCCCAGGTGCAAAGGTTGTCGGCATCGGCAGGATTGGTGCGCTGCCACAACGACTTGGGCACCACCCCGAACATGGCGCCTCCGTCCAATTTGAAAAATCCTGTGTCGATGGTATGGAGTTTCATGGTGAAATGTTTGAGCCGTCAAAGATGCTCACCATGTGCCATTTGACGAATTGAAATGTGGGCCTAGACGATTTTCAATGTTCATTTTTCCGTCAACAGACCATAGGCCGAAGACTGTCACAGCCATTTACCTTTGCGCCCCTAAAAATGGATATGATGGAGAGCATCAAACAACTGTTGCAGAGCACCGACCTCGACCGTGAGGTAACTGTGCGTGGATGGGTACGCACCAAGCGCGGAAACGCCTACGTCAATTTTGTGGCGGTCAACGATGGTTCTACCGTCAATAGTATCCAGACTGTTTTTGAGATCGGCAGTTTCTCGGAGGCCGACCTCAAGGAGGTGACCACAGGTGCATGCATCTCTGTGGTGGGCAAGTTGGTGCAGAGTCAGGGCAAGGGCCAGAGCGTAGAAGTACAGGCCACTTCGGTGGTGGTGCATGGCGCTGCCGACCCTGAGACCTTCCCTATGCAGCCCAAGAAGCACAGCTTGGAGTTTCTGCGCGAAAAGGCCCATCTGCGGGTGCGTACCAGCACATTCAGCGCGGTGTTCCGCATCCGTCATTCGCTGACCTTCGCCATCCACAAGTATTTCAACGACCGTGGCTACTTCAACGTCCATTCGCCTATCATCACGGGGTCTGATGCCGAAGGGGCAGGGGAGATGTTCCGCGTCAGTACCCTCGATGCCAAGAACCCGCCTCTGACGCCCGAGGGCACCGTAGATTTCTCCCAGGATTTCTTTGGCAAGGAGACCAACCTTACCGTCAGCGGGCAGTTGCAGGCCGAGCTTGCCGCCTTGGCGTTGAGCAAGGTCTATACGTTCGGCCCAACGTTCCGCGCTGAGAACAGCAACACCTCGCGCCACCTTGCCGAGTTCTGGATGATAGAACCCGAGATGGCCTTCTGCGACATTCATGGCAACATGGACATTGCCGAAGATTTCCTCCAATGGGTGATCGCCTATGTGAAGGAACAGTGTGCGGACGATATCGCCTTTCTTGCCCAGCGGTTGGACGAAGAAGAGAAGGGCAAGCCCGCCCACGAGCGAAGCACTATGGGACTGGAGGAGAAACTCGACTTTGTGGTCAACAACAAGTTTGAGCGCATCACCTATACCGAGGCCGTGGCCATCCTGCGCGAGTCGCAGCCCAACAAGAAGAAGAAATTCCAGTATCCGGTGGACGAGTGGGGCATTGACCTACAGAGTGAGCACGAGCGTTTTCTGGTGGAGAAGCATTTCCAAAAACCCGTCATCATCACGGGCTATCCCGCCAAGATCAAGGCCTTCTACATGAAGCTGAACGATGATGGGAAGACCGTGGCCGCCATGGACATCCTATTCCCGGGCATTGGCGAGATCGTGGGAGGGTCGCAGCGTGAGGAGCGCTACGATGTTTTGATCGAGAAGATGAAGCAGTTTCACATTCCCGAAGAAAGCATGTCGTGGTACTTGGACACCCGTAAATTCGGGACGGTGACACACAGCGGATTTGGGCTTGGGTTCGAACGCCTGATGATGTTCATCACGGGTATGACCAACGTGCGGGACGTCATTCCATTCCCACGCACACCGAAGAACTGCGAGTTCTAAGCGATTACCCGTTCAGGTTTCTCCGCATCCCACAACAGCTTTCGCATGCGTTCGTAATTGAACAGATGCGGATAGCGTAGAATCATGACCCCGATGAAATAGTCGCGTGGGTAGTCGTCAAACACACCGTGGTTGGCAACAT
>JBFYQB010000400.1:0-3182 GCA_041302955.1 Flavobacteriales bacterium | reverse complement strand
TACCAACATCTACGACACTGTGCATCTCAGCATCGGTGCCATAGACCTCGAGGCGCAGACCATCGATATCTACATCCGCAACCCAACCTCAAAAGTGGTGGCCTACGAGTTTGAGATGAGCGGGGTGGTCATCACCAGTGTCACCAATCTCATCGACCCGAACGATTACCCTATCGCTCCGGCCAGCATCGTAGGAGGAAATAAGGTCATTGGCATCTCCTATCTCGATTCTTTGGTGGAGCGCTACAGTACAGCCACGCCATTGTGCCGCATCAATTACTTCGAGCTCAATGCCGATGAGGTGTGCATCAGCAACATCGTTTCGGTGGTCAATGAGGTGTATGAGGAAGTGATCACCGAAGTGGAAGGCGACTGCGTTGCCAGCCATGTGGGCGTGGACGAACTGGCCGATGGCGGCATCGACCTATCGGTGTTCCCAAATCCATTTACCGACCAGACAACCTTGCGCATCATTAACCGCTTCAATAGCCCTATCTCGGCCACACTTACCGATATCACTGGCAAGTTGGTGCGCGACCTTGGCAACATCACCACCGACAAGGTGACCCTTCAGCGTGGCGATCTTGTGCCAGGGGTCTATTTCATACAGGTGATGGACAGCAAGCGGGTGCTTTCGCGCGAGCGCATCATTGTCCAGTAGTTCCATACGGGGAATGATCTGAATCTTGAATAGGGAGTTTCTCCTTTCGTCCTGTGTATGCGGTGCGTCCCTCAGTGCTCTTTATGGTGGCGTCCTCTTCCCAATTGCTCATTGTTAATTGCTGACCCTTAATTGAACAAGGCATATATCCAGCTGCACACGGCTATTTTCCTGTGGGGTTTCACAGGCATTCTGGGCCGATTGATCAGCTTGCAGGAATTCCCGCTCGTATGGTGGCGCATCCTGATCACTGTAACGGTGCTGGGGCTCTTTCTCAAGATAAGGCGCCAGCTCGAGTCGCCTCCCATGCAGGAGATGCGGAGAATCATATTTGTTGGTGCGCTCATCTCCATCCATTGGGTCACGTTCTATGGTTCGGTCAAATATTCCAATGTGTCCATTGCGCTGAGCTGCATTGCCAGCACTGCGTTGTTCACCGCCATCATCGACCCTTTGCTACAGCGCAAGCGGCCTGTGATGCTTGAACTGCTGTTGGGGCTTTTCACCGTGCTTGGCATCTACCTCATCTTTCAGTTCCAGAAACTCTATACCACAGGAATAATCCTAGGACTGATGAGCGCATTCTTCAGTGCGTTGTTCACCATTCAGAACAAATCGCTCTTGCAGCGGCATGGCCCCCGCAACTTGATGTTCTATGAGCTACTTGCCGGTCTCGGAGTGCTCACGGTCATTGCTCCGTTCTACCTCTATTTCTTTCCTGTGCCCACATTCATCCCATCGTTTGACGATACGGGTTATCTGCTCTTGCTCAGCATTGTCTGCACTGTCTATGCCATGCAGCTGTCCTATCAGGCCTTGCAACATGTTTCTGCCTTTGTGATGAATCTTTCCATCAATCTTGAGCCGATATACTCTATTGTTCTTGCCGTGCTCATCTTTGAAGAGAACAAGGAGCTGAATACGGGATTCTATGTCGGGTCTGCCATCATCATCGGTTCGGTGGTGCTCAATGGGCTCGTATCGTTCGGCAGAAGATGGCGCAATAAGAGGCGTAGCATCCTTGCTCCCTGAGCGGGTGCAATTCACTACTTTCGATGCCCTGACATAGCAGAGCGCATGGAAAAGAAACGTTGCGGATGGGTCACTTCCGACCCTATTTATATCGACTATCACGACCATGAGTGGGGTGTTCCCGTGCATGACGACCCTACCTTGTTCGAATTCCTGATCCTTGAAACCTTTCAAGCAGGCCTCAGCTGGCTCACGGTGCTTCGCAAACGTGACAATTTCCGCAAGGCGTTCGATGGATTCGATGTGCGCAAAGTGGCCGCCTATGACGATGATAGGATAGCTGAACTCCTTCAGGATCCGGGCATCATCCGCAACAGGCTGAAAGTTCAAGCGGCTGTCACCAATGCGCAGGCATTCATCAGGGTGCAGGACGAGTTCGGTTCATTCAGCAAGTATATATGGGCATTTGTGGGGCATACACCTCTCCAGAGTCATTTCGCCTCCATCAAGCAGCTACCCGCAAGCACTCCGTTGGCAGAGACCATAAGCAGAGACCTCAAGAAAAGAGGCTTCAAGTTTGTGGGCCCTACGGTCATGTATGCCCATATGCAGGCCACTGGAATGGTGAACGACCACACCATGGATTGCTTCGTCCGGCATGCTTCAACGCCCTGAACCTTGCTGCTTTGTTCTGCGTACCAAGCCCCGTTAACCTAACTCCCCCTTCACCATGTCAGCAGATTTTGAAAAAGAGGCACTTGATGGCCTTGTGTTCCCAAGCAATGAAGTTCTACTGACCGCAACCGATCGATCGGCCTTGGCAAAACAGCTCGATCAGGCCTCCACGCTCGGTAATCTCGACAAGCATAAGGTGCATATCAAATTCGAGGATTCAACAGGCATCAAGACCATTCATACCACCATTTGGGCAGTTACCGAAAGGAATGTGCTGCTCAAGGCCGGTCGTTCCATTCCAAGGCATCGGATACATGCTATCGCGCTTGTCTGAGGTCTAAGCCTATTCCATACTCCCAGTTCTAAGAAAGAACGAAGGGCGGCTACCGATCTAACGGTGCCGCCCTCTGCTTTTTCCAATTCCAGGTTTGTTGGTCGCGGATCTCTTTTTGCAGACCATCCGCATGGCCCGTACGATCATTTGCCAAGCATCTCCCTTATTGATCGGGATCGTCTTGGTCATCAGACTTTCGGAGGTCATATTCTTCAGGCCAGTTCCAATGAACCTGAGATAGAGTATGCACCTGAGTCTGATAAATCTTTCTTGGCAATGTGCTTAAAAATGCCTTGCGGTGGTCAGTCGGTGAGCATCTCAAAACGTTGTTCTGAAATCATGCAACAAAGGTGAATTCTCACGCGCAGTACCTTATAAAGAAGTTTTGAAAAAACGAACAGTCAGAATATTCAAATGTGGCTTTTATGCTCAATAAATAAAGGGATTATCGGTATTCCAGTATTTCTTGATAATGAACGTGATATTTTCGATGAACGACATAATATTCGATATATGACAGGTGTTCTGGATCATTTAAAG
>JBFYQB010000399.1:0-3247 GCA_041302955.1 Flavobacteriales bacterium | reverse complement strand
GTTCTTACCAATATCCACGTCAGCAATGTCAATAGAAAGTATCTCAAATGCGGTTCCTGAGTCCAATCCTCTCGCAAGAACAAGTTTTGAAATGGAATCAGGATTTTCAAGTACCTGCTTGTGTGAAGCAGCCGAACCGATAGATGATACCACACCCTCGCCTACACGCGCCAGAATAGTATCCTCGCCTGCACCGCCTACTAATTGCTTGATATTGGCTCGGACCGTTACACGCGCCTTGGCTATCAACTGTATGCCGTCCTTGGCCACAGCTGTTACAGGAGGTGTGTCTATGACCTTAGGATTAACGGACATCTGCACCGCTAAAAGAACATCCCGTCCTGCAAGGTCAATTGCCGTAGCCATATTGAAATCGAGTGGAATATTTGCCTTATCCGCAGAGATGAGCGCATTGATTACTTTTTGGACATTGCCACCGGCCAAATAATGCGCCTCCAGCTCATTACGGTCAATAGTAAGCCCAGCCTTTGTCGCATTGATCATACCACCAACAATAACAGCTGGGGGAACCTTTCTGAAACGCATTCCAATAAGAGCACCAATTCCTACCGGAACACCTGAGAAAATCGCTGTTATCCATAGTCCGATAGGCACATAATAGAAGAACAGCCATAAAAAGACCGAGGCAAAGACCACAAGAGCAATAAGAATCGGTAAAGCCATGTTTTTCTTTTAACAGTTAAATCCGTTGAACCTGAATGCGATTATCTCTCACTTTTACTACTTCGACAGGTGTATCAGAGTCTATTAGATCACCAGAAGTATGAACCTCCAAAATACAATTCCCGAAATTAGCCTTTCCCGAAGGATTGAGTCGACCAATGGTAACTCCTTTGTCTCCTTCTGCCACCAAATACTGCACTTTAACTCCCGAAGAACTTTCAATAGTCTCTTTAAGAGCCAACCGCTCCCATGTTTTTCCCTTGAGAAGCAAGACTAAACTAACCAGAATTGCGAATAAGGCTGCACCTACAGTCATATGGCCGAACATTGCCCCTTCGTTCTTATAAGCCAAATAAATACCGATAGCCAGTAGAATCAGGCCACCGATACCAACTATGGTTGTGCCGGGAACAAACAATATCTCCAACAAAATCAAAAGGATACCTAACAGAAGCACTGCGATTATAATCCCCATCAATTCAATCTTGGAACCTCTTCAATCGTAGCCGTAAGTCCGCGGTTTGTCACTTCGGCCCAAATGGGCTGCAAACGCTTGAACATGCCTGTCTTGACCGCGCACTTACCTCGATAATGAATGATATATGTGCACTGCTCTGCCTGCAATGGCTCATGTCTGCATACATCGATCAAGGTTTCGATCACAAAATCAAACGAATTAAAATCATCATTATGTATGACCAAGGCACGAGGAGCTTGAACGATAGATTCCAAATCCTGTTCAAATTGAACATCTTGGTCCAATTCCTGATCAAATATTCTTGCAAAATCCATAGCCCTCAATTTAGACGATGAAATTATGGATTTCCTCGAACATCAGCACGTACTAATCGATGAATGGCATGCTTGTGGCTGCGCTCAACGTGGTCTCTAGACCATTTGCAAATGGTACTATGGTAGAATGGGGGATTCCCAAGTTACGAAGTAGGCTAAGTTCGCTTCGTGTATCGGCCATCGTTGTGAAGTGCCCAACCCTTAGTTTTACACTTTCATTAGACAATTGAGCCACATATGCAGGATCCAAGGCTTCTTGAACCTTGTCTGAAATCGAATTTTCTCCAAGTTCAACTTGAACCCGATATGTCACGTCCTTTCTTTGACGCAATTCATTCTTGTCATATGCTTGCTTCAAATTTTCCCTTGAAATAGATCTTGGGTTATTTGCAAGAACCTCCTTTGTGCGCTGTAACTGTTCAAGTTTCTCAACCGACTTACCTCCTTTACCTTCAGTTGCCTCAGCATTATTCACCCGTTTAAGAACGGCAATCCGACCTCTGTCTTCAGCTGCCATCCGTTGAATTAAAACCCGTTGACTCTCGTCCTTAATAGCAGTGAAATCTGGATTGCGATTAGAATAGTTCCGCATTGCGACTGGACGACCACTATTGCTGACATTCTCCCCAATTGTTTTGGATGAAGGTGTTTTCACCTGTTGGGCTTCAATCAAGTCTACTGTCTTAGAAGTATCTACTACTAACACCAGCGAATCAGCTATCAGTGACTCCTTCAATTCTTCGGATTTCTTTTGGGCTTCAATCTTGGCTACACTTTCAAGGAACAGCTTAGCTGACCCTGAAACCGCAATACTGTCCTTTTTCACCGTTGCAGTAATTGAGTTGGACGCAGCAATAGAATTGTCAGTTGTTTCAGTCGATGCGGTCGTTACAATAGAGTCAGAGACCACGCTTTCATTTGAAATGGATTTTTCCACTTCTTTTCCTTTCACCAGTGTTTTCTTTTCAGAACCTGGTTTTTTTTCTTGTTGTGGAGATGGCTGAACAACCTTTCCTAGAGCTTCCCTCTCCGCTGCACGAAGTTCTTCTGCCAATTGAGGATCATGAAGTCCAAGTGCCTTGCGGTCCTGTTCCATCTGTTCCTGTAGTTTCTTCTCTTCTGCTAAGGCAACGGTTTGATGATCAGTTACGACTTTTCGATCCTGCTCAATTTTAACCTCAAGAGCATTGTCTTTTTCAATTGCCTCTTTATTTCCCACAACCATATCTGGCTGTTGTGATAATTCGGGCATTGGTCGAAGCGTGTAATTTTTGTCAGCATTCCTAACCCGTTCTGCTTCAATCTGTTTTTCTGTCTTCACCATTTCTAACACATAGCTATTGGGGTCAGCGTTGCTTTTCAACGCTTGGTGAGAACTTATAGTATCCACTTTATTAGCAGACTGCCCAGAAGTGGCAGCCATTTGCAAGGCTCGCACTTTAGCTGTATCACCGCTTTCCTTGGCCTCGGCCATAGCTTTTTCAGACGCTACGCGATAGGCAACTTCCAAATCGGCTGAAACCTTGGCGCGAGCTTCGACTTCCTGAGTGGATTGTAGTTTCACCTGAGCTTCTTTCATTTTACGCTGAGCCTCGATCTTTGCAACAGTCAATTTAAAAATTTCCGCATCAGACATTCCAGTTGACGTGTCTTTGGCCACATTGGCTTCGACCTTGACCACATTTTCTGAAGCAGATTGTTGACTTGCCGCGATAATCTTATTGTCAGGCAGTGCTTTGCTGACCTCAGTCGTTTTAGGTCGATTCTCTAA
>JBFYQB010000398.1:0-5396 GCA_041302955.1 Flavobacteriales bacterium | reverse complement strand
TTATCGGGTCGTGCACCTCTATCATCTGGCTGGGCAGCCCGGGCCGCAGGTCGCCCCCTATGCCGTTGGCCACGCCTATGAGCCCCATCACGTTGTGCGGCAATTTGGTGCCGGCACCCAGCTTGTGGTTGTCAACCCGCGAAAAGAAGTACTCCAGATTGATGCCACCACATACAGGTGCCGCAGCCTTCAGTATGTTGAGCAGGAATGTTCCATCGGCATCCAGGCGGTGATCGTAGGAGTTGAGAAACGACCTGCGGTCCAAGAACAGGCCATGCGTCATTTCCCTGCGGCCTACAATGCAGAGCGCATTGGTGGCGTGGTTCAGCTCTGGGCGCGGCTCAAAGAGCGAAACGGTGCGGATGCGCACACGGTCGTGCACCTTCGCAGCATCTCTGTCAGAAGCGATGAGCTCAAATCTGCGCGACCGCTCTTTGGCATTGCGGTCAAGCGCGTTGTTGAACGCACTTGCATTGCGCAGATGCTGCTCCTGCTGAGGACCGCTAAGGGCGTCCGTATCAAAGAAGCTGATCTCGTCCCGCGATGTATCGTGCAGAGCGCCTACGAATCTGGTCGAATCGGGTATCTCGATACCATTGGCTGCCAATGCCTTGCGCACCTCGACATGATTGGCCATGATGCTGAATGCCCGTGCGTTCACCGACCCCGGTCTGCCCGAACAAGCCCCACAGTCGTAACCCGCGTAGTGCGTATTGTTCACGCTGCTGCTGCCATGCCCCACCAGATACACCAGTGATGCGAAATCCTTGTTAAGGCCGATACTCATCAGCACATTACGTACGATGTCGGTCATTTCTGCCACTGTGAATCCCACCTGCAGCCCATCGTCATGCCCATGGGCGTGGGTATGTTCCACTGTAAGGCCCGAAATGGCGGACATATGCTGGGCCGAAAGCGCTTTGGCCGGTGCTGTGGACGGCTTGAAAACCTGCACCAGTAGCCTCAATGCCGACCAGAAGCCTATCGTATGGGTAATGAGCCAGCCACCTACCAATCCGTGCGTGTGACGCGTAAAATGCATGTCGCGCCCGTTCTTGCGTTCAGCTCCCAGCTCCTTTATGAGGTGTTTGGGTGCCACGGGTGCAGGGCATATCTTGGTGTTGAATTTGCCATGCTCCGGCCTGTAGTAGGTAGGAATGCCAAAATGACCCGGTGTGCCATAGGTGGCACAGCCCGGTGCCTCCTTTTCCAAATGCCTGCGGATGGAACATTCACGGTCATCAATGCAGAACAGTGCCTGAAAATTGGGCTTGGCCACAGCTGTTGTCCTTCCATTATTCTGCTTGATGCCTGCAAGTACCTGATCGTGATAGGTCCACTCAAAGGCCTCTTGCCAGAGCGCCAACACTTCGTGCAACTCTGAGTAGGCGACCTTATCGAACAACGGCTTAGGACGCTTGGACAGCTTTGTTCCAAGTGGAGCCCATTTCTCGCCAAGTGTGGCATCCAAACGGTCTATCTCCAGCATGAGCTCCAGCATGATGAGCTCTTCCAGTGTGATATTCCTGCGGTCAAGCAATCCTTGTGGCAATCCTTCAATATTGCTCACCATGCCAGACCAGCCCGGATGCGAAAATTGCTGATCGAATACATAATGCGCATACAGCGATTCATCGCCCACAAGGATCATCAGCAGGTCGCTCATGCTGCATTTTGCATCCAGAAGCAGTGCCTTGGCACGCTGGGTATGGAATATGCTCACCAGAGAATTGCGCTCCAGTGCTCTCATATTCTCCAGAAAACTGCCGTTCACATTCGGAAATCGCCAGATGGCTATGCCCTGATCCAGATAGCTGTTCAGTATCCGGAACAGGTCTGGATGAACCATGGCATTAAGGTCCACATGGTACTCCTGCTTCCAAGCGTGCCGCAGCGAACCCATGCGTTTGCCCGCTGGCGCTGGATAGGCTTTGTCCTTCAACCTATGTAGCCATTCCTTTGCAGAAACGTCAGCGCCTGCGCTTTTCCGTTCAGCTATCTTGCGCTCCAGGATCGCGTCATCTATTCTTCCTTCAGCATATAGCGATCGGAAGTCGGAGAGCGATAGGGTAGTGCGGTACCCGAAAATGGTCGATGCCTTTGCTGTGGCCTCAAAGAAGGGCAGATGCTGAAAGGCATGTAGCGTATTGTGATGTATGAAATCCTTCAGCGGTGCCTGGGCAGGCAGGTAGTGCTTCAGGTCGTGCAGCAATGCGTGCACATAAAACACTTCATGATGGTGTTCCATTGAAAATGAGGATTTTAAATTGATGATTGACACAACGGACCGTCTAGGTGCTCGGAGGTCTTTGGCGGAACCGTTAGTTCCGAACGGCACAACAGAACTACATCCGCACAGGCTGCCACAATGGGGCAGGGGAGCGGGGCTCAGTTGCGGGCACAGCCAATCTACATCAGACGCTCGCAGCGAATGACACGTGGCATGCCAATAAGAAAAGGTATCACACTATAAGAACGCGATCGTCCAAATAGATCGGCACGTGAAAGCCGTGAGGCGATGTGCGATGATGGTAGGTAAGTACCGCACCGACACTATCATAGTGAGTGGCTAAAAACGGAACCAGCAGACATATGAACTGATAGAGATCCGGCTGACCCCACTTGAGCGGTTTTAATACCTGACCGATATTGTTCTGTTCAACTTCAATCTCGAGCGGATCGCAAACAGCAATTTTCGAATGAGCAGACAGTACATGCGGCAGAACAACCTGATTGAAGGCGAAGAGCGTAAACAGTAAAGCCAGCGTAAACCGAGTGAGTCTGCTCATGGTGCCGAAACGATAATGTCAATTTCGCGCGACAAATGTAAATCCAATATTCCGCGACAATCCATTTCCTTGATCTAAAGTTTGTTATCAGAACGAAATTCAAGAATTGGCACATTAAGGTCTTGCTGCAACCCTTATCAGGCTTTGTTTGTGGTAATTTCGCGCCCCAGAAAAACACGGTCATGCCATCTATTTCAGGCGTGCTGCTGTAAGCGAATCCTAAACGACAACCCTCTCAATTGACGTCCCTGAAAGAGCCTACCGACAAGGAACTGTACGCATATCAGAAGCAGGCCATCGGTCAGATATTCGATCGGCTCAGCGAACATCCTCAGGGCTACAACCTGCTTTATCAACTTCCTACAGGAGGGGGCAAGACTGTTATCTTCTCAGATATCGCCCGCAGGTATATCCTCGAGACAGGCAAGAAGGTGCTCATTCTTACCCACCGCATCGAGCTTTGCGCCCAGACATCAGAGATGCTTACCGGGTTCAATGTGAAGAACAAGGTCATTCGCAGCGAAGTGAAAGAACTGCCCGATCAGGATGAGTTCATGTGCTTCGTGGCCATGGTGGAAACGCTGAACAACCGATTGAACGATGAGCGCTTCTTTGTAGAGAGCATTGGCCTGGTCATCATTGATGAGGCGCACTATAATTCGTTCGGCAAACTCTTCAAGTTCTTTGAAGAAAGCACTGTTCTCGGAGTAACGGCCACACCGCTAAGTTCCAACATCAACTTACCGATGTATGAGAACTATCGCGAACTCATAGTCGGGCATAGTATTCCAGAACTCATCCAGATGGGATTCTTGGCCAAGGCATGTATCGAAAGCTATGATGTCAACTTGAGCTCACTCACCGTGGGTATCAATGGCGATTACACGGTCAGCTCTTCAGAAAGGCTCTACAGCGACCAGACGATGCAGGAAAAGCTTCTTGCGGCATACGAGGAACACTCGTTCGGTAAGAAGACGCTCATATTCAACAACGGAATTCAGACCTCCAAGTACGTTGAATCCATGTTCAAAAAAGTGGGCTATGGGGTCCGTCATTTGGACAATACGAATACGGCCCTTGAACGAAAGGAGATATTGCAATGGTTCAAGGATACTCCCAATGCCATTCTTACATCAGTAGGCATTTTGACCACGGGATTTGATGAGCCTACAGTTGAGACCATTATCCTTAACAGGGCAACGCGATCCCTTACGCTTTATTTCCAGATGATCGGTCGCGGTTCGCGTGTGTTGCCCAACAAGGACCGTTTCACGGTTATTGATCTGGGTAACAATCTGGCCCGTTTCGGACGTTGGGACGAAGAAATGGACTGGCAGGCCATATTCCGTTCACCCGAGAATTTCCTGCAGCATGTGCGCAGCGATGATGAGATTCAGCGCCAGTTCAAGTATACTATGCCAAAAGAACTGCGTGCTCGATTTGCAAACTCAGTTGACATATCCTTTGATATTGAGGAGGAACACGATAATGTGATTCGCGCAGGGCTAAGACCAAGAGTGGTCATCGATCGTTCTATAGCTCAGCATGCTAAGATCTGCATTGAGAATTGCGATTCGTTGGAACTGGCACGAGAACTCGTCAAATTGCTCCGCGATGATGTCGAGGACCGCGTTAGACGTTATTCCTATTGTATCAGCAAATGCACAGACAACTATAGATCGTGGCTTGTTGATGAATATATGCGAAGACTGGACACGGATGTCCGCACACTTTGGCGCATAGCAGTAATGAGCAGCGAGGAGTGACATAAGCAAGACAGCGCATTAAATGCGGGTTTTCAAATGCACGGGGAACGCCACTTCAATATCAAGCGCACCTCCGGCATTGGTGATATCACCACTTGCTACACCAAGCGCTGCTTTGTTCACATTATACCGAATCGAAATGATCAAAGTGCCTTGTCCACCGTTACCGGTCGTTAGTGTTGTACTAAGCCCTATTGGAAAACCGTTCGCGTCCATGTCATTGTATTGAACTCCAAGTTCAACTTCTGAAGAAGTGGAATAAAATACTTGATGTGAATCCGGAAGCCTCAATATTCCGTGATCGCTTATAGCGTGATCAATTGAATTCATGCTTTTCTCAGAAGCGAATCTCAGATATAGTGTGCCGTGATATACGGTGTTTGCTTGTAGTTGGCCGCTTACCACAATGGGATCTCGGCCTTCAGGTCCATCCTGATCCTCGAAATACAGCGTAACATCCAGCTGATTGGTATCTGTTGGTTCAAGTACGTAGTACATTACCGTGATGGCATCTCGCTCATGCGGGGAATTATCCTCACAGGCTATGAGTGAAATGACTCCCGTTGCAAGGACATACTTGGTTGCAGAACTTGCTTTCCATCTATTAGTCATGATTTTTAAGATGCTAGTTGTCGGTTTAACGTAGAAATCGCAGGAATATTTCCATGACGTCCTTAAATAGCTGATCACATAATATCTCATAATCAATATTATGTTAAGTATGTATTTCAAAAAGAAAGGGAGAAGTATATCTCCCTTTCCAGATTCACTGCTTTACTGAGCAGTCTTTAGCTTCTCAACTACAATATCATATTTGGGTTTGTAGCTGTCGTCATTTGTC
>JBFYQB010000397.1:0-4666 GCA_041302955.1 Flavobacteriales bacterium | reverse complement strand
ACTTCCTTCTCCACCATATAGACCAAATCACCCAGAACATGCAGTTAGCATGAAGCGTTTTCATGAGGATTTGGACAAGTTGAAAGCGCAGGCCGCAAAAGACCTTGAATGGGAATTACATCAATTGCGCGGTCGTAGATGAGGACAGACGCAATGAATTGCAACATTCACGCCTCGGGCAAGGCTTTTCCGCTCAGTTGATCGGGGCGATGCCCTGATGATGGTGCTGCACGTGATAGATGGTGAAATAGAGCATTTCGCGCAGCGTGAGCTTGCCAAGTAGCGGGTGGGGCAGCAGGATGGTGTCGAGGTCCTCCTCGCGGTATGACCCGAGCGAGCGGCTCAGTTTCTCTACCAGATCATTGAGCTTGTCAATGAGGGCATCGCGCTGGGCCACGGTCACGGCTGCGGGCACATACTTGCCGCTGGCCTTGCCGCCTTGCGCCAACTTGTCGTGATAGCGGGCCACCACCTCATCGTAGCTGCGCGAAGGGCGGTTGGCCTTGCCGAAGAGCATACGGGGGATGAACTTGGGCAGGTTGAGCGCCCGTTCCAACGGAGCCACAGAGCGAACCAGATGGTCCAACTGCTGGCCGGGGCTCCATTTGCCGGGCTCGGCCTGTAAGAACTGTTCCTCGCTTAGCGAGGCGATCATGGCGGTAAATTCAAAATGGCTGCCTTTCAGCATGCCGATGATGTGCGAACTTGTCATGGGGGTGGGGGAAGTGGGTACAGGGCAATATAGGGTGCCTTCAGAGGCGTTTGGGAGTGCAATGATAGGTCAAAAAAAACGAAAGACCCGCCTCCGTGCTTACGCAGGGACGGGCCTTTGGCAGACATTACGGCAAGGACAACTAGGGTGTGGGCGGGGCGGGATGGAGGCCGAAATCCTCGTTGTGGTCCTCATCGGGATTGATGGTGACAGGGCTGGAGGCGGACATGAATCCGGTCGCGCTCACCGATAGCGTGCCTGCTTCGGGGGCCTCGGGGTTGGGCACTTCTATCGTATAGTATCCGCCCACACCGGTGAACACCTCGATGGCGCCACCACCGCCAGCCAGCACCACGCGGGCATTGACGATAGGCATGCCCGAGACGGCAATCGTCACCCTGCCACTCACCTTGATGGTGGCGTCATCGTCATCATTATCGTTGGCAGAACGGATGATGGTCTGATCGAAGAAATCCATGCAGCGGTCCACATCTCCGGGAAAATTCATCCCCACGGCAAAGACGGCACGGAAGAGTTCGGTCTCCAGTTCGGCCCTCGTGCCATGGCGCTCGGTGCGCTGGTCGCTCGTGGTGCTCTTGCGGCCCAGCTGCGCGGTGCGTGCCGCCTGATAGTTGGTCTGAATGTTCTGGAAGGTGTTCAGAAAACCGCTGCCCAGCTGGGCCGAATGGGCCTGCCCGCGGTCAACCAGTCGGTTGATGAGCGTTTCCACATTGCCCAACGTGGCATTCGTGTACTCGCTCACTCCCAACGGAAAGAATTCCTGATAGATGGGATCGTTCTTTCCAAAAGTGCTGCGCACCAGACCTTCCTGTTGGCTCACGGTGGCTTTGAAGGTGTTGAACACATTGTCCTTTGCTGCGGTGAACGATTTCTGGATGGCATTGGCAAGGTCCACATCGTTGATGTCACCGAAATAGCCCTGATAGGCCGTCACCAACTGCGCCAATATGGCCGTGAACAGGCCGCTGCCATTATTGTTCGTCAGCCGCGCTATGGTGTCGGCCGCAAAAAGGTTCAATTTGACATAACTGATTTTCGGATCAGCAAAAGGATTACCGAACCATGTTCTTAGGTTTCTCATGATGTTGTTGTTTTAAGGTTAGAACGATCAGGAAATTTATTTTACTTGTTCAATCATGGGGTTCATATGGCATTTGGCGATTTAGGAAAGTGCCTCCTGAAGTTTCAGGATTGACCTTCCTGTTTAGGAAAGTGCCTCCGGAAGTTTCAGGACTGACCTTCCCGTTTAGGATAGTGCCTCCGTAAGAATCTTGAACCCCCTGTCAAAGAACGTGGGGCAAAAGTGCAGGCCTCCCCATCACCCCACAAAACGCCTTGGCGCGAATGGCCGAAAATGTGGCGCGAACGCCTTTTTTCCACTGCCTCGGTTTTGGGAATAGGATACCATACGGCCCTGCGAAGGCCGTGGGGCGCGGAATTGCGAACATTGGGGAAAATCGGAACAGGGCGGGCCCAAAGCCGCGAAAGCCCTACGCCAGAGCGCGGGCGTTCAAAAGGGCATAGGCATCGCAGCTCATGATAAGCTGAGTCCCGACATCAACCGTTAACTTGATGTAGCGTTCGCTGGTCACCTCCAGCAGATAGTACTCGTTGACATACGTCTGCCTGTCTGACTGAAAAAAGCCCTCTTTCAGCAGAAAGTCATACTCCTTGAGGCCCCTTTTGCTGCACACCAGCTCTTCCACTTTCTTCTGTTTCTTATTCCAGAGATAGAACACAGGCTTGCGGTCATTCAACGCTATGTAAACGATCTGCTTCAGCTCCAACTTGCGCAGGCCGGTCACTGTCCTGAAAAGTATGGGGCCATTTATTTTCCGTGGGGGAGTTTTTTTTGTCGCCATTTCGATAGAGGGGTTAATGAAACAGAGGCGTGTTGAACGCTAATTACGGCAAATAATCTGCAGGAAATGAAAAATGACCGTGGATGGACATGCATTTTTTTTTGGGCAGCGCTCCCAATATTCTCGTCCAATTCACGTTAGTGGATGAAACGGACCTGTGGGGAGCCCACGCATCCCTGCGCAACACCACTGCCATGACAGACCATCCCGAACCTCAAAGCGATTTCGAGAAGCTCCAGTTTGCCATCGCCTGCATCAAAGACCTCCAGCGGCAAAACCTCCAATTCTATGACGAGGTGCTGCTGCTTCAGGACAAGAACGCCACCCTCTACAGAAGGATGGAAGCGCTGAAGGCTGAGCACGCCAGCGAGAAAAAGGCGGATCAGGAGAGCATCGCATCGCTGCGCAAACAACTTAGCGGGGTGAGAAACAACCTCGTCAGACTCGTAATGAAGGAACGCAGCAGTAAACTGGGAGAGGCGTAGTTGTGGGAATGGAGGGAGTGTGTAGTATTGGGGCATGATGCACGTTTCAACCAAGATATTTATCGCTCTTTCGGTATGCGCAGTGGTGTGTGTCATTTGGTTCGGCATGTCGTTGGCACCAGGCAGCTATCCCTATGCGAAGGTTTATGAGTTTGCGATTCCAGAGGATAGCCTCATCCGCATCATTGAAGAATTCAAAGCAGAGAATCCCGAACTTGACATGACGCATCAGGTGGCATTGCCAGACGGTAGTTTGCATTGCTTGGAAGGCGGCAGAAACGGTAGTTCAGACTATTGGTACAATTTCTATTTCTACTACCCTGACAAAGACCAGATAGTATTCACTTGGACGAGACCGAAGACAAGGACATCGACCTCCTTTGCATTGGTCAGTTGGCATCATGGACTTACCTTAGGCAATTGGGTCGATGTGAACAAAGACTTCTGGTGGTGGGAGAAGGACCCGGCTATCGCGGAATTTGAACAGAAGATATTGGCGGGGATAAGAGAGAAGGTGGAAAGGAAGAATGAATCCATGAATAGAACCCATTGAACTTTCGTCATACCAATAAAACATCTTAGCCATGCTCCTCCAAACCCTCAAACCCCTTTTTGACCGCGATCTGCGGAAACTCCGCTCCGAGATAGACGCCTACCGCACCGAGGCCAACATCTGGCATATCCCTGAAGGCATCGCCAACTCGGCAGGCAACCTATGCCTCCACTTGGTGGGCAATCTCAACTGGTTCATCGGTGCCCAACTGGGCCGTACGGGCTATGTGCGCGACCGTGCCCTCGAATTCTCAGCCAAGGATGTGCCCCGAGCGCAGCTTCTGGCACAGATAGATGCCACCATCGCCATGCTGCCCAAGGCCCTCGACCAGGTTACGGACGAGCAGCTGGCAGCCGACTATCCGCTGCTTGTCTTCCAAGAAAAGACCACCACGATGTTCTTTCTGCTTCATCTCTCCACCCATTTGTCCTATCATCTGGGGCAGATGAATTATCATAGGAGGATGGTGGATGTGTAAGCAGACCAGGATTGCTTCTTTCCACCTGAAAATTCTCTTCCCCGCCTTCATTGCCCAGCGCATCCGTCTGTGCACCTTTGCCGCCCTATCACCAACCCGACATCACCAGTGCATAGTCTCATCGAACATCCCGGTATCCTTGCGGCCGCAGGTGGCATAGTGCTCTTCATGCTGCTGCTCGACCTTGGCATTTTCAACAAGAAGAGCCACGCCATCAGCAATAAGGAGGCCGCCTTCTGGAGCTTGGTGTGGATAGGGCTGTCCATGCTGTTCAGCGTGTTCATCTACATCGTCACCAACGAGGAATCGGGCATCGAGAAGTTCGCTCAGTTCCAATCGGCCTATTGGATCGAGAAGGCCCTGTCGGTAGACAACCTCTTCGTGTTCATCATGGTGTTCCAGTTCTTCAACGTGCCTGCCCAGTATCACCACAAGGTGCTGTTCTGGGGCATCATCGGTGCGCTGGTCATGCGGGCGGTGTTCATCTTCTCGGGCGTGGAGCTCATCAACCTCACCTATCTGCCCGAGATGGTGGTGGGCGGCATCAGTCTGCGC
>JBFYQB010000396.1:0-4394 GCA_041302955.1 Flavobacteriales bacterium | reverse complement strand
GATAAGGATTTTCCTTAAAAACGAAAAAGCCCAGATAAATCTGAGCTTTTTGCGGTCCGGACGAGACTCGAACTCGCGACCTCCGCCGTGACAGGGCGGCATTCTAACCAACTGAACTACCAAACCATTTCCGCTAAGACTGCCGTAGCGCTTAACGGGCTGCAAATGTAAAGGAATTTTTATGTGTGATTCACTTGAGCGAAAAAAAATCCGGTCTCCCTGCTTCTCGTTATACCGTGCCTCAGCTGGCCAGCTCAGAGAGTTCGAGCCAACGCATTTCTCTGTCCTCCAATTCCTTGCTGACACGTTCAAATTCTGAACTCAGTTGGAGCAGTTGCTCATGGTCGTCCACAATGGAAGATATCGCCTTTTCAAGCTCGGCCTTTTTTGCCTCTAACGCGGGTATCTCCTTCTCCAATTGCTCAAACTCACGCTTCTCCTTGAAACCCATCTTGCCGCGCTGAGCAGCAGCAACGGGCGCAGCTACAACTGGTGCTGCAACAGGTGCAGGTGCTGCGGTCTGGGTGAAAGTGGTGGCATGTTTGCCTCCGTCCTTCATCAGTCCCTTGCGGTGCGGAATGAACTCATCGTAGTTGCCCACAAAGCCGCTCACCCGCCCGTTTCCTTCAAAGATGAGCAGATGGTCCACCAGCTTGTTCATGAAATGGCGGTCGTGCGTCACGATGAGCAGACAGCCTTCAAACTCCATCAGGAAGTCTTCCAGCACATTCAAGGTCAGAATGTCGAGGTCGTTGGTCGGTTCGTCCAGGATAAGGAAATTCGGATTGGCCATCAGTACCGTGAGCAGGTAGAGGCGTTTACGCTCGCCCCCACTCAGCTTGTACACATATTGATAGTGCTGATGCTTGGGAAAGAGGAAGCGCTCCAACATCTGCGCAGCGCTGATGGTCTTGCCTTTCTTCAGCGGAATGTATTCGGCAATGTCTGATATGACCTCGATGACGCGTTTGTCATCTGCCCCTTGCAGGCCATCCTGACCGTAATAGCCGAACTGAATGGTCTCGCCCACCACCACTTTTCCGCTATCGGGCTGCAACTGGCCCATGATGAGCTTGAGCAGGGTCGATTTGCCTGTTCCGTTCCTGCCCAGGATGCCCACGCGGCCGCCCCGCTGGAACTTGTATTCCAGTCCATCGATGAGCAGTTTGTCCCCGTATGCCTTTCTCAGCTTGTGCAGCTCAAGGATCTTGCTGCCCATGCGCGTGGTGTTGATGTCCAGCGTAAGCTCATCCTGCTTCAGGTTGGTCTTGGCCACCTTCTCAGTGTCATAGAAGGCATCCTCGCGCGATTTGGCCTTGGTGCCACGTGCCTTGGGCATTCTGCGCATCCAGTCGAGCTCTTTGCGGTAGAGGTTGCGGGCCTTGTCCACGTTGGCCTCCAACACCTCTTGGCGATGGGCTTTGCTTTCGAGGTAGGCGCTGTAGTTTCCCTTGTGGCGGTAGAGCGTGCCGTTGTCTATCTCAATGATGGTGTCGCACACGCGGTCGAGAAACACCCTGTCGTGGGTCACCATCAGTATGGTGCGTTCTGCCGCGCTCAGAAACCCTTCCAACCACTCGATCATCTCAATGTCGAGATGGTTGGTGGGTTCGTCCAGGATCATCACATCGGGCTGATCGATCAGCATTTTGGCCATCGCCACCCGCTTGCGCTGCCCACCGGAGAGGGTTGCCACCTTCTGCTCCAGGTCGTGGATGTTGAGTTTGCCGAGCACTTCCTTCACGCGGGCCTCCACGTCCCAGGCCGAAAGCTGGTCCATGCGGTCGAATGCGGCCTGAAAGCGATTGCCATCTTCTGAGTGCAGCATCGCCTCCTCGTATTCGCGCACTGCCTGCATCAGGGTGTTCGTTGGGTCGAAGACCGCGAGTTGCACGGTGTGCTCCGGATTGAGGTCGGGTTCCTGCTCCAAGTAGCCCACCTGAATGCCGTTGCGGAACACCACTTGACCTGACTCAGATGGTTCGATACCTGCAAGTATGCGCAGCAGGGAGGTCTTGCCGGTACCATTCTTTGCGATCAGGGCCATCTTCTGCCCTTTATCAAGACCAAAGGTGGCCTCTTTGAACAATATCCGTTCGCCATAGGAACGGGAGAGATTCTCAACAGAAAGAAGATTCAAGTGCTAAGGTATAAGTGTAGAATGGGTGCGCATTGCGCGCCACAAAGGACGCACAACTGAACCGAATGCGGTAGCTATGTTTACACCATCGGCAGATGAGACTTAAACTGACATCCAAAACGGATCTGGCGGCATTGCATGCCTTGATCGGCCTGATGTTGGTCATCTGTTATCCGCTGCAACCGCTCTACAGTGGGAATCAGAATATCTATTTCCTCTGGGGAATGGCAAAAGCAGGCATTGGCAGCCTTCCGATGGACTCCCTGCTGGCACAGAACGATCCTTTTCCATTGTTCTCCCTACTCGTTTTTGCGGTAGTCAAGTTCTTTCACCCGTGGGTGTTCCATATGCTTTATTGGAGCATCAATTGCATCTATTCGTATGCACTATTTGGCATTGCCAATCAACTATTTACGCTTTACACTTCCATCTCAAGATCAATACTTTTCACCGCATTCTTTCTACTGCTGCATACGGGCACTATCTGGTCAGGGCTGTTTCAGGCAATGTTCCATCTGGACCTGAGCTGGGTGTGGGACAGCGGAATAGCCGAGCAAGGCGTGTTGAGAGGCTATCTACAGCCCAGTACAGCGGGTGTTTTCCTTCTATTGTCGGTATTCTATTTTGTGCGGTCCCGGCCAATGGGTGCCTTTTTGAGCATTGCCGTTGCAGCACTCATTCATGCGAATTATGTGATCCTTGGTGCTGGTCTGGCAGCCGTGTATATTATTCTATTGGTGAAAGACCAAGGTATTGAACCACGAAAAGTGCTTTTCTGGGCTTCAATATGCTGCTTGGCAGTAGTGCCTCAGGTTGTGTACAGCTATGTGTTCTTCATTCCACATACACCGGAGGCAAAGGAACTACTGCGTATTGCGGTGCTGAAGACACAGGCCAATAACATCCACCTCTCCCCTATTTTATGGCTGAACGCAAAAACTGTTTTGCAGCTATCCACAATAGGTGCTGCGTTATGGCTTTTCAAAGATCATGTTATCGGCAAACTGCTCGGATACTTGGCACTGTTGTTCGGCCTTGTAGCCATAATTGGATTGGCGCTTGAAAGCCAGACCATTCTTAGCCTGACACCATGGCGGATAACCGCGCTGATGATGCCTCTGTCCACTGCCATTATGCTTGGCAAGTTGGTTACACACAAAGGATCCACCTCATTCAATAGGTCTATCGCATCGGTGTTTGCACTAAGTGCAGTTGCCCTACTGTCTTTCGGTGTCTTTAGGGTTTTCGGCTCCAATGACCTGAATTTCATTTATCTATGGAAAACCGGTACGCTGGTCGGAATGATCATGGCAGTGGCCACTGCATGGGGCATTGTAAAACTATGGAACAACAGGCATATCGTCACCTTCTTTGGTGGTCTTTGTAGCTTAGGGTTTGTATGTTCCGGATTGCTCGAAATAGTGATGCAACAGCACTTTGCAAAACGGACACCGCACTATGGCGTTATGCATTACCTGAAAGCGCACAGCACTGCGGATGATCTGGTACTTATTCCAAATGAACTGACCACCATCCGGTTGAACAGTGAGGTAGCAGTGGTGGCCGATAGTAATCTGGTACATGGCATGCAGCTTCCGGAGTTATTGGCCCGACAGGACGCTGTTCACCACTATTACACCCACTATTATTCAAGATCGCAGACAGACAGCCTGAGAACTGACCTGAAATTCACCGCTGCAGTTATCCCAATTGCAAAAGAAATCCCGAAAGACCTTGGTGCTTCAGAGGTCTTTCGGGATGAGAACTATCGTGTAGTTCGTTGGTGATCAATCTTCGTCCGTGTCCGCATCAACAGCGTCTCTCAGGGTCATGTTCAACTTGCCGAAACGCTCTCCAAATCCAGGCTTGAAAGTCCCATCCAAATTGAACCATACTGCAAGGCCGTAATAGCGACCTCTTCTACCATCTACGTTCAAAGTACGGAGACGGAAGTACTCCTTGCTCAATCTGTTCAGGCTGCTGGCTATTCCACCACGCACGCTTGGCTCACCGGCCTCCTGATTGGCAGTGCGTCTCATGGCATGCTCCAAGATCTCATTGGTGGTCATCGGCTCACCTTTCGAACGCAACGTGTTCACTATGTATGTTGCCCATTTAGACTTGCGCTCCTTCTTTCTTTTGGAACCGCGGCCCCTTTTGGTGTATTCTACGGGTATGTAGGAGATATAAGCTTGTTTCACTTCATCCTCGACCACTGCCTGCTTTGGCTTGGCTTCGACCACTGCCTCAACAA
>JBFYQB010000395.1:0-3323 GCA_041302955.1 Flavobacteriales bacterium | reverse complement strand
CACCAATTGCGAAGTATTCGCCACCCTTGGTTGTGGACCAGCGGCCAGCAGCCTTTGAGTCGGACTGCAAGCCAATGCCCGGGAACACTTTTTGATAAGCATCAGAGCCAACAAGGTTTCTTACTTTGCGGCCAAATCCGACAGCAAGCTCTGCCGTGTGGGATGTTTGGATTACTTTTTTCTCAGGATACTTCCCAAGAAACCAAGCAGGGAATAAATATGACGAAAATTCGCTTTTTGTATGGCGAGGTGCAAGGTTAATTATGACCCTTTTAAGTTCTCCGGATGCAACCCGATCAAATACATCAGCAATTGTTTTGTGGTGCCGTCCAGAAATGAAATTTGGCCACCTCAGTTTTCCAAAGTCAAGGAACTGACTCTGCGCCGACTCTCTCGCCTTTGCCTCGTCTAACGCACGAAGAAGCCGGAGGATCTCCGGCTTCTCGCTCTCTGGAATCTTGTCAATCAGTTCAGCGTAGTTCAATGTGATTCCTCATTATCGAATCCATCTGGGCGATCTGAACACCCATGCTGTCCTTCATCCCCTCAAAAACCCTCACACCGTGAAGAACAGTCGTGTGGTACTTCCCGACGCGCCTTCCAATTTCGGCAAAGGAAATAGACGGCATGTATTTGTTAATAGACCAGTAGTAATGAGCCTTTGCCGCCCGAAGCTCTTTCCTTGAGGCGAACAGCTCAATATCGTTAACGTCCACGTCGTAAATCAGGGAGATGCCGTTGCGAATGGCGTTTATGATCTCATCCACATTCCCTCCAACAAGCTGGTCGGCCTTCTCACGGAGGACCTCCACCTTCTGAGGGTCAAGCGTCTTGTGACCCTCTTTCGGGGTGTAGAATTTCCTCTGTGCCTGCCTTATGCTTGCGGCCATGGCACTCCCTGTGTTCTCATAGTACGTCGTCTTTTCCCAGAAAAAACAACCCTCAAGAGCCTCCGCCATACGTGCTTCCAGATCACTCACTTTTGCTCTCCGCCATTGCTGCCTTCCTAAGCGTGTCAATCAAATGCCCAACAGACCCATTGAATCCATAGGTGCCGTAGTGGACGCATTGGGACCATGGGAACAGCCAGACATCTCCACCGATTTCCCTCCACTTGTGACAGAAATAATAATCCTCTGAAAGATACCGATTGTTAACAATCGCCGTCCTGAAGAATGCGTGCATTTCCTTCGGTTTTTTTCCCCTCACATCCCGTCCGTCATCTGACACGTAATAATTCTCAGGGAAGGCTTCCTTCATCTTGGTTAAGACAGACCGGTGGATCAGCATCATGCCGGTGCCTGCCTCAGAAACCTTGATGATTTCCTCCATCTTCGGAGTGTTCTCCAGCGGGGTAAAGACATATTGCCCAACAAGCTTTTCAAGGACTGCGGGGTCTTCAACACCGCTCTGCACCGCCTTGATGATGACCGGCCAGTTGATGTGCTTCTTCGGGTATGGACCGCAGATAACATCCTTCTCATAGGACATCATCGCAAGTACATCCTCAGCCCTGAACTGAATGTCGGCATCCACAAAAAGAAGATAGTCAGCGTCGCTCTTGGTGAGGAACTCATAAACCAGCCCATTTCTGGCCCGGTCTATAAGACTCTCGTTGGCCATAAAGCAGTGGTGAAGCTGTATTCCCCGTTGGATACAGTTATCCTGAAGCTGCAAGACGCTTGAGAAATACATCGCATTGCCCATCCCGCCATACATTGGCGTGGCAAGCATGACCTTCCCGCCTCTCAGCTTGGCCACGTTAATTTGAAGCTCACCTTCAGACATTCATCACCCGTGTAATTGAAACCCCGGTTCCATATTCCCCGTTCCAAACCATCGGAGAGGGGTTGCCCTGAACCTCCCAGCCAAGCGTCTGTAGCTCGGCTGCGAGGGTCATGGCGTCAGCAATAGTCCTGCCCCAGATATAGTTCGTTTCAAGGGCAGCGGCAACGATCTTGGAGTTACGTCCTAATCGCAATGTACTCATAGGAGCACGCATCCTTTCTTTTCTGGACGAGTAGAACGTGGCCATCCATGTAGGCCTTCCAAGCCACACGAGCAGCCTTTATCTTCTGCGGGAATTGGTCCACCAGACCTCCGGCCTGAAGGAACCTTTCCCTGTCCATCATGAGAAAACCATCGTAATAGACAGCCTTCTCGCCCTTCCTCGCCTTCGACACCCAATGGATGAAACTGGCTTCGTTGTCAACTTCCTTCAATTCAGTGACCTCTTCATTATGGATTCAAACACATCGGATCTAAGTCCCGCAACCATGACCTCCAAGAACTCAAGCGCGGAGATTTCGGTGTCGAATGGATGCAGATACACCCTGTCGCCTTCGGTGGTGATATAGATCACCATGGATGACTCGATTTCACCGTCTTCCATTTTTCTTAGAAACTCTTTTGGTGTGGCCCCGTCCGGCGATTTTTTCGGCATACTTGCTACTCCTTAATTTGGACCCAAGGCCCGCATTGTAGAGTATAGCAGTGCGATACCAGTTTCCGCCAGCTTTTTTATAGGCCATCCGCAAATAAATCATTCCATAGCGAATGCCAGTGGAACAATTATTGAGCCCCGCAGCAGAGCCCTTGTACCCGACACCACGGGCTGTGGCTGGCTTGATCTGCATCACACCCCTTTCCCCCGCTCTTCCAACAGCAGAACAGCGAAAGTTGCTCTCAGCCTTGGCCACCTTCATGGCAAGGCCAACGGGAACGCCTTGTCTTTGTGCCTCCGACTTCACGATTGACTGGACATTGGCATCTGCGGGGTTTGAAAAACCCAAAACCCCGAAAGCCAGCGCAGCGAAAATCATCGTCCGTTTCTTATCCAAACCTTGACCTCTCTCGTACATGCGGGGCACAAGTCAAAAAGGATCTTCTGATGCCCGCTTTCATCAGAGCCTTGGGAAAGCTCACTCCACTCCCACTTCAAATGTTCTGGCGTTATTTCACTCCAGCTATCCTCATGAGAGCACCTGTTGCAAATGACAGTGGTTGATGTCTTGTGATATTTCATCATCCGAACTCCTTGAGATGACGCGCATACCAAAGCAACAAACGCCTGACCTCCCTCACACCCGACCGCGCGACCATACTGCCCAGAAGAAGCTCAAGCGTCTTGTGGTGAAGCAGCCGCTCGTGCCTGTCGATGGCGCGGGCAACGGCGCGGTTGATGTTATCCATTCTTAATCATCGCACGTATGGCGGCGGCGATGCTATCTCGGATCACAGCCTGCCCGGTACTATATGCGACCTTTTCTTCCGCCACCTTCGCCGCCTCCTCCAGCGCGATGGCGATGGCGGCTTTTGCTGTG
>JBFYQB010000394.1:0-10827 GCA_041302955.1 Flavobacteriales bacterium | reverse complement strand
GACAAAGTATCAGAGAGTATAAATGGCGAAACCATATTCTTACCCATTGACTTTTCTGACCAATATACTGGCTGTTTGAAAGTGCGAAATCAAGACGGGCAATTAGTTTTAACTTACGGTTATTCAAGACGAGAAGGATATGCCGTTGACCCATTAAACCCAGAAAATTATTACAAGGAAATTACTGACTTCGAAGCTGACCCTGAAAAACATCTGACAGTTGACCATTCAATTTTCATTTCTACACTGGACAAACAAATTAGAAAATTAAAAGGAGTGACGACTTGAAACTTTAAACAGAAACTAATGGACAACGAAAGAAAAACCAGTGCTAACAGCACCTACAAGAAATTGGCGGTTCAGTGGTAAATGAAGCTTTGTGCTTCGCATCAAGTTCAGTGCTGGCAGACAGTTTAGTGCTTCGAAATCCGCTTCTTCGAAATCATTTCCCCGCCAAAATCCTGCAAGTATCCCCTGTCATTGTGTAACCCAAAGAGGAGCGACCGCATCACCTTTGCCCCGTGAGGCGGCATTAGCAAATCCTCCCCTACGCGGCCCATGGCAGGATTGAAGCGCACATTAGGCCTTGCAGAGTGCATCTTCTTCGGGGTGGGTTCCATACTGGGCGCAGGCATCTACACGCTTATCGGCAAAGTGGCCGGCCTTTCGGGCAATTTCATCTGGCTGTCGTTCGGCATTGCGGCCATCACAGCCCTCTTCACCGCCTTCTCCTATGCCGAGCTGAGTGCCGCATTTCCCAAGGCGGGTGGCGAATATGAATATGCCAAGCGGGCATTCGGCAAGCGAACAGGCGTATTCCTAGGTATGGTCATCTCACTCAATGGCATCATCAGCGGGGCCACAGTATCGGTAGGCTTTGCAGGCTACCTGGCAGGGCTCACAGGCATCGCCATGCTTGCAGGTGCCTTGGGCATCATTGGGCTGGTGTTTGCCATCAATGCATCCGGAATCCGCGAATCATCGGTGGTCAACATCATCTTCACGCTCATCGAGGCAGGTGGATTGTTCTTTGTCATCTATGCCGCCTTTCCATCCATCGGACAGGTGGACTACGTGGAGCTGCCACCGGGAGGCGTCAACAGCATTCTGGCCGCATCGGCTTTGGCCTTCTTCGCCTACATCGGCTTTGAGGATATCGTAAAACTGGCCGAAGAGACCACCACGCCCGAAAAGAACATCCCAAGGGCACTGCTCATCTCCAGTGCCATTGTCATCGTTGTATACAGCTTGGTGGCGGTATGTGCGGTCAGCATGGTGCCCTATGCCGAGCTGGGCGCATCAGATAGCCCCTTGGCCGACATCATCAACAGGCAATATGGCCGCACGGGGGTCATCGTAATCTCCATCATCGCGCTGTTTGCCACCACCAACACCATCCTGTCCAACATGCTGGGAAGCTCGCGCGTGCTGCTCAACATGGCCAAAGAGACCAAGGCATTGAAAGTGCTGTCCTATGTTTCGCCCAAGCGGAAAACGCCCTTGGCCGCCTTGGTGCTCATCCTTGTGGTTATGAGTGGCTTTGCGTTCATCGGCAGCATAGAGACCATCGCCCGCATCGCCACAGTGTTCATCTTCGTCACCTTCATCGTGGTCAACCTTGCGGTCATCGTGCTGCGCATCCGCGAAAAGGAGCTGGCACGCCCCTATCGCATTCCGCTCAGCATTCGCAATGTGCCGGTCTTCAGCGTGCTTGGCATTCTGGCCACCTTGGTATTGCTGGTATACACCGTGCGTGAACTTATAGGATCGGCCTAACGGCAAGTTAGCGGTCCACTAGCGCCCCACCGTTCCGCATTACACATATATTTGCTCAAGCAGCCGCGGAATCATAGTACAGTATGTACCCGCTGCAATACCATCATATCTATTGGAATACCAGGCCATTCGGAATACGCAATGATCATAGGGCCGAAAACCCACAGCCAGCTAGCAATGGTCTTTTTTGATGATCTACTTTCGGTATTCAAGGAAACCGCAGTTACAAGAACGGTGCGCAAAGGCGACCTGATAATTCGGGAAGGGGAAATAGAAAAGAACCTGTACCATATCGAAAATGGTGCTGTCAAGGTATTCTATCTCACTGAGCTTGATGAGCACATAATCAGACTGGGATATGATGGTTCAATCGTGAACTCATTGTCATCCTTCCTTAAAGAAGAGCCTTCTGAGTTGTATATCGAAGCTATCCGCCAGACAAGCATCAAAGCGATCAGCAAGGCTGATTTTCTGGAATTTGTGAACCAGAACGACACGAGATTCAGAGAATACACCGCATTTCTTGAAACGCTGATCTCCCAACAGATCGATAGAGAGCTCGATCTATTGGTCACGTCACCAACCGAACGACTGAATAGAGTTCTTAAAAGAAGCCCTCATTTGTTTCAGCATGTACCCTTGAAGTACATAGCCTCTTATCTTAGAATGAAACCTGAGACAATCAGCCGGATCCGAAATTCTTGAGTTCGATCAAGAATAGTTGAAGTTGACCCTAAGACCTTTGCCCGCTGACATACACACCAAATGAAAGCGAACCAACAAGCCCTGCTCGAAGAGCTCCTTCAACTGACCGAAAGTGCTTCTGAAAGCTTGAATAAATTCAGAGATCTGACCTTATCACAGCTTAATTTCAAAAAGACCGAAGAAACATGGAGCATCCTTGAGTGCATCGAACACCTCAATCTCTACGGCAAGTTCTATTTGCCTGAACTTGAGAAAGCGCTGATAAGCTCCAATAAAGTTGGTCAGAACAATATATATGAGAGCAGTTTTCTCGGTGATTTCTTTGTCGATTCCATAAGAGCAGGAAACAAAAAGAAGATGAAAGCAACGCGGGCAATGACTCCTGTGCAATCTGATCTGTCCGTCACCACTATTGACCTCTGCATAAAACAAATGGATCTGCTTAAAACATTGCTGAATCAAGCGAAAGAAAGAGATCTGGTCAAAATGAAAACACCCATATCACTTACTAGGTTTCTAAAGCTCAGATCGGGTGATACCATGAGGTTTTTAGTGTATCACAACGAACGTCACATGCAACAAGCCGAAAGGGTTTATTCCACTGTACTGAATCATCAGTAATTTATCAGGACCACCAACGAAGGTACTAAGCGAGCAATTCTTCTTTTAGATTTGGTGCATGGAGAGACGCGATCCGTTCGCCATGATGGTTGTGATTGGCCTATTGGCAATGATGCTATCGTCTTGCCAGTTGGGCAGATACATCTTCTACAACTTCGCAGACATCAACGACCATCGCAAGTTCCAGAACCGCGAGCTACATCGTGATTCCGTGGCCTTTTCCTTCAGCACCGCCATAGATGGCAAAGTGCCCAAAATGGTGAACACCGTTCCATTCGACACTTATCTGGAGGACAACAACACCGTGGCATTCCTCATCATTCAGCACGATAGCATCCAGTGCGAGAAGTATTTCAGAGGCTACGACAAAGAGCGTGTGGTCCCATCATTCTCGATGGCCAAGTCGATCACTTCGTTGCTCATAGGCTGTGCCATAGATGAGCAGTTGATCCGTTCGGTGAACGAGCCCATCACCAACTATATCCCCGAACTGAAGGCCAATGGCTTCGACAAGGTGACCATCAGACATCTGTTGCAGATGACATCGGGCATACGGTTCAACGAGAGTTATTCCAATCCGTTCGGTGATGCTGCATCGTTCTATTATGGCCGCGACCTGCGCAGGCAGATCAAGAAGATGCGTCTGGAAAGAGCACCGGGCGAACACTTTGCCTATGCCAGTGGCAACACCCAGCTATTAGGGCTGGTATTGGAGCGCGCGCTTAAGGGCACTACCATCACAGACTACCTGGAACAGAAGATATGGAAGCCATTGGGCATGGAAAGCAATGCCTCATGGAGCCTGGACCGCAAGACCAACGGATTAGAAAAGACCTTCTGCTGCATCAACGCCACAGCAAGAGATTTTGCCAAGATAGGCCGGCTCTATCTCAACAAGGGCGAGTGGAACGGCAAGCGCATCGTGTCGCAGCAATGGGTGGCAGAATCGACCCGTATAGACACCGCTGACGGCAGTGTCAACTACTACCAGTATCAATGGTGGCTGCCATCAGGCAATGGCGATTTCATGGCACAGGGCATACTTGGGCAGTTCATCTACGTGCACCCCACCAAAGACCTGATAATCGTGCGTCTGGGCAAGAATGAAGGCCGCGCCAACTGGTGGACCATCTTCACTACGATGGCCTCGTCCTACTGAAGCTGTTGAACTGCGAGGTCTTCTCTCCCCTGTAAATCAACAACCGAGCACCACAGCTCTAAAGATTCTTGATGCAGCGCACCGAGTGGCCAATGGCTTTCCTGCTGGTGTAGCCATCCAAGGCCGCATCATTATCATATTCCATCAGTCGCGAGCGGGCAAAGGCATTTGAACTCTGGTCTGCCGTCCACCAGCTGCCTCTCTCCCCCAGATTTCCGAAGTCGAGGTTTGAATCGCGACCACCACCCGGCAATGCAGTAAAACCACTGGCATTGGTAGCACCTGCGTTGGGCGCAAGCCAATACTGTGTGCCTGTGGCCTTCAGCGCACCTCCAGATTCATTGTCGCCACCGAACTGTCCAGTAAGCACAGACCACTCCTCATCGGTGGGAACATGCCAACCTTCGGGCGCCAATCCACGCGGATCGTTAACCGCATACCAGTTGTAAAGCTTGCCATATATAGGGCCATTGGCTGAGTTGTTCGCATAATAGCACCAAGCACCCGTCTCCAGTTCTTTCCAAAGCTCAAAATCCTGCACCTGCGGAATGGGGTCGCCATTGCGGTAGGTGCTCACATTGAGGTTGGACTGCACCCATTCCTGCCCGCCTATGATGATGGTCGTGTACGTATTGCCATCAATATCCGTGACACCCGCTCCCTGATTGCAACCGTTCTGGCAATCAGCAAGGCTTGTATAACTGCCATTGGCATCTTCTACACAGCCAGAAGGACTACAACTGTAAGTAGCATCATCATCAGATGTAGCACACCCGAAAACACTTGATAATGAAGCGATAAGAATAAGCTTAATGAATTGATTGTTCATGATGATGAAATGGTCTTGGTTGAAAATAAAGAAGCAATGATGCCTACGCAAAGCTATAGGGAATAGAGACAACCTTTACGCAGACCATGATCTTGAAACATGTGAACTTCGCCTTCCGTGCGCCATCTCGACCTTGGTGTGCTTGCTCCAATTCCTTTCTTTGCAAATAGCAAACACCATCTTGAGATGCACTTTCCTGCTCCGTTCTCCTGTCAATTATCTTCTCCGCTGGGGACGATACTTGTGGCCACAGATGGCACATCGATCACCTCGCTGACCTTCACAGGCATGGATGCAGAACTATCTGCCCCCATTGAACCCTTATTAACAGAGTGCGCTTCCCAATTGGAAGCCTATTTTTCCAAGAGGCTGACCGTATTCGACCTGCCCATCGCCCCGTTGGGTAACGATTTTCAGCAACGGGTCTGGGCAGCACTGACAAAAGTGGCTCATGGACATACAGCAACCTATGGTGACCTGGCCCATGGCCTTGGCGATGCCAACCTTACGCGGGCAGTGGGCGCAGCTAACGGCAGCAATCCTATTGCCATCATCATTCCCTGCCACCGCATCATTGGGGCCAATGGGAGTCTTACAGGCTATTCAGGCGGATTATGGCGCAAACAGTGGTTGCTGGCCCACGAGAGTGCGCAGCAGCAGCTTTTCTAAGCTTCAGCTGATCTATTGCTTTGTGCCGGAATACTGCTCGTTGTTGTCATCGTAGTTATACGCCACGATCCATCGTTCTGCCTGATAGGTGAACGTGATCTGGTCCTGCAAGCAATTGGTGCAGGTGAACACACCGCCTATGTTGAGCAACGTGGCATTCCACTCAGAGGCCACCCCCGTGCTTGGAGTGATCTTGACCGTGGTGCCGCTAACTTTGGTCACGGTCACAGTGTAAAGTGCATTGGTGAACGATGGGGTCGACACGTTCATTGCGCCTACATAGGTACCTACAAGGTCGTTGACCGTATAGCCGTTCTCATCCTCGCATCCGCTGAATAGCGAAGTGACCGAAACGAACATAAATAGAGATAGTAACGTGGTTTTCATGGGTACAAGGGTTTTATGGGAACAACTCTTGAAGTTTGGCGATGACCACATCGACCTCTTCGCGGGTGTTGTATTTGCCGAATGAAAAACGGATGGCTGGACGCTTGGAATCGCCATTAAGAGCCGCCAGCACATGAGACCCAACACTGCTGCCCGAACTGCATGCACTGCCGCCAGAGGCACAAACGCCCATGATGTCGAGATTGAAGAGCAGCATCTCAGAAATTGGCGACTCCGGAAAACTGACATTGAGCACTGTGTAGAGCGAACTGCCTTCTGCATCACCATTGAACTGCACATCGGGTATCACCTGACGCAGACGGGCTATCATGTAGTGCTTCAAAGCAGTGATCTGCGCCTCATGGGCCGCCATATCCCTGTAGGCCACTTCGAGTGCTTTGGCCAGCCCGACAATGCCGTAAATGTTCTCGGTGCCTCCGCGCATATTGCGTTCCTGCGCACCTCCATGCAGCATGGGGCGGATGCGGATCTTTGAATTCACATACAGAAAACCTACTCCTTTAGGACCGTGGAACTTATGGGCCGAGCAGGTGATGAAATCCACATCCAATTGCTTGAGGTCCATGGGATAATGGGCCATGGTCTGAACCGTATCGGTATGGAAGTACGCCCCATGCTCTCTGCACAAGGCAGACACGCGGTGCAGGTCCAAAAGATTACCTATCTCATTGTTGGCATGCATCAGTGATACCAACGCAGGCCCTTGCATTGCTAGCAATTCTGCCAAATGCTTCAGGTCCACATGACCATTGGGCGTCAGATGCACATAGCTGACCTTTACGTGGTCAACCTCGGACTCCACGGTATGCAGCACGGCATGGTGCTCAATGTGCGAAGTAATGATGTGGCGCACACCCAGATCGCGCACCGAACAATGCACAGCCATATTATCGGCCTCGGTGCCACCGGAAGTAAAAAAGACCTCAGCAGGCGATGCACCAATAAGCGATGCCACTTTCCGTCTTGCCTTCTCTATGTCGGCCCGTGCCTCGCGGCCAAAACTGTGGGTAGAAGACGGATTACCATAAATACGCTGCATCACGTCTGTCATGGCCCCGATCACTTCAGGGTCCATCTGCGTGGTGGCTGCGTTGTCGAGATAGATGCGTTGCAAAGTGTTTTCTATTGAGGCGGCAAAGGTGTGAAAGTGTGACCGATATCAGAACGGTCACATCAGTCTCACTTCACCTGTGACTTCATCACCTCCTTGATGTCAGCTATGATCTTGTTGGCAAGATTGGTCGCTGTGCTCTCATTGGCGCTCTCGCAATAGATGCGGATGATGGGCTCGGTGTTCGATCTGCGCAAATGCACCCATTCCTTATCAAACTCGATTTTCACTCCGTCTATCGTGTTGATGGGCTGCTTCTTGTATTTCTCCTTCACCGCTTCCAGAATTGCATCAACATCCGTCTCGGGCGTCAATGCGACCTTGTTCTTACTGATGAAATAGTTGGGATAAGAAGCGCGCAATCGGCTTGCTGAAAGCCCTTTCTTGGCCATGTGCGTCAGGAAAAGCGCAATGCCCACCAGCGCGTCCCGGCCATAGTGCAGCTCAGGATAGATGATGCCTCCGTTGCCCTCACCACCGATAACGGCATGGGTCTCTTTCATCATCTCCACTACATTCACCTCTCCAACAGCACTTGCGCTGTAGCTGCCTCCTGCTTTTTCAGTCACATCGCGAAGCGCGCGGGTCGAAGACAGATTGGATACCGTATTTCCTTTCGTATGACCAAGTACGTGATCGGCCACGGCCACAAGCGTGTATTCCTCTCCGAACATGTCGCCATTCTCGCAAACCATTGCAAGGCGGTCCACATCAGGGTCCACAACAAAACCAACGTGTCCCTTCACGCGCTTGATGGTCTCGGCTATTTCTGTCAAATGCTCGGGCAACGGTTCCGGATTGTGTGGAAAATGGCCGTTCGGCTCGCAATAGAGCTCCGTCACCTTATCCACGCCCAAGGCTGTGAGCAGCTTGGGCAACACAATACCTCCAGTGGAATTCACGCAATCAATGACCACATGATACTTCCTCTTACGGATGGCCTCTACATCCACCAGTGCCAACTTGAGCACCATTTCTATGTGGCGGTCAATGTAGTCGTCCATCTGGGTCACCTTGCCCAATGCCTCCACTGAGGCAAAATGAAAGGCCTCCTCCTCGGCTTTTTTCAATACGGTCTCACCTTCGGCAGCAGAGATGAACTCCCCTTTCTCGTTCAGCAGTTTGAGGGCGTTCCATTGTGCAGGATTGTGGCTGGCAGTGAGAATGATGCCCCCATGTGCCTTCTCTGCGGCCACTGCCACTTCCACCGTTGGTGTGGTGGATAGACCAAGGTCAACGACATCTATACCACTGCCGATAAGCGTTCCCACCACCAAGTGGTTCACCATCTCTCCAGAAATGCGCGCATCTCTACCGATGATCACCTTTGGACGCTTCACACCCGAGCGCTCCTTGATGAACTCTGCATAGGCCGCAGTGAACTTGACCGCATCCAGCGGACTCAGTCCTTCGCCTACTCCGCCACCGATAGTACCTCTGATGCCAGAAATGGATTTGATCAATGCCATTAAATCAAAATTAAAATGAGGCGGCAAATGTACCACCGCTGATCAACGTTAAATCCCGTCCTTTGTGCCACTGAATGTCCTTGGGGTATGTTTTTTTTGAACACATCCTGTTGATAATACAGCATCACTGATAGCGAGTAGCGCTTTGAATTTGAGTAGCCTTATCCAAAGCTTTGCAGTATGAGCATAGACCCCGAATCTGAGTTTGAATCCGAAGAAGATTCTGAAAGCGTAGAACGGTTTGAGAACATGCTGGCCAATAATGACCAGTATTACTTCGATGTTGACGATCTGGAGGAGCTCGTGGAGCATTACCTCAACGTTTTCGATCTGGACAAGGCATGGAAAGTATTGGAACTTGCCTCCATGCAACATCCGCACAATCGCGACTTTGAACTGAAGCGGGCCGACATCCTCAATCTGAAAGGAGACGAGGTAAATGCGCTGAAATCTATTGCGCTGCTGGAAGCCATAGACCCTACAAATGTGGAAATGCTCATGATGAAGGGCAATATCTACAGTAAACTGGGTAAGCACGAAGAGGCCATAGCCATTTACCGCTCTGCCATGGAGTATGTGCAGGACACAAGCAATCTGCACCTGATGGTGAGTTACGAGTTTGATGCCATGGGCAACAATCTTGAGGCATTGAATCAATTGAAAGAGGCCATCAGGTTGAACCCTGATAATATGGCATTCATCTACGAGATCAGTTTTGCATTCGACATATCAGGCGAAACAGAACAGGCCATAGACTACCTCACCAAGTACCTTGACGACCATCCGTATTCAGCCGCAGGATGGCTCAATCTGTCGATCTTTTATCGTAAAAAGGGAGATCTTCCACGTGCCATTTGGGCATTGGAATTCTGCCATGCCATAGATGATGAGGATGCCATGGTACTGCAGGACCTGGGCGATTGCCATTTGGAATCTGAGAACTGGGACAAAGCAGAGGTTGCCTTCCAAGCACTTCATGATCTGGACGATGAATATCCTGAAGGACTGGTCGGTCTGGCAGAATGTGCCGAAGGGCGCAAAGACTTTGAATCAGCTTTTGACCTCTACAAGAAAGCCATTGAAGTTGATGACCAATGTGCCGAAGCATGGTATGGAATGGCCGTGGTGCGCGAAAAACAGGAACGTTACCATGAGTGTATCCCATTCGTGAAAAAAGCCATTGAGATTGACGATTCCAATGCAGACTACTGGTTTTTTCTTGCCGACCTGCATGAACAGTTCTGTGAATTTGAAGATGCTGCCGCTGCCTACGACAAGGCCATAGAAATTGCGCCTGATGAGCCGCGGTTCCTCTTAGCTAAGGCACAGTTGCATTTCCATCATCTGGACCGCAACTTGGGTTTCGAGACCATGATGGAGGTAATTAAACTGCAGCCAGATGATGCCGAGATGCACTATCGCGCTGCCGCTTTCATGCTGATATTCGGAAAAAGCGGTGAGGCGATGCATTACCTGCAGAACGGGCTTGAACTCGACTACCCGAAGCACACACTGCTATTTGACGAGTATCCGGAAGCAATTCACAATCCGAGGGTTATGGACCTTATTGGAATCTACGGCCAGTAATGGATTTTACGCTTCCTTTCATTCCTTCACGGCCTGCAAAGCCTCGGCAGTCAGGCATCACCATGGTGATGGACAAAGGCCTGAGTCTTCGCCAAGCAGACGACCTCATCAGTTCGAGCGGGCATCTTACAGATCTGGTTAAACTGGGATTCGGCACCTCCTTCGTTGGGCGCGACATCAAGGCAAAAGTGAAGCTCTACAGAGAGGCAGGTATTGATGTCTATCTGGGCGGAACACTTTTTGAGGCCTACATCATCCGTGGTCTCTTCGATGACTACAGACGAATGGTGCGTAGCCTAGGCATTGAGATGGTCGAAGTCTCAGATGGTTCTATTTCATTGCATCACAGTAAGAAATGTGAATTGATACAGATTCTATCACGCGAGTTCGTGACATTAAGCGAGGTGGGCTCTAAAGAATCGGGTATCATCATTCATCCGAACAAATGGAAGAAAATGATGCTTGCAGAGCTGGATGCGGGTTCTTGGAAAGT